>USJN01000190.1 GCA_900554945.1 uncultured Coriobacteriaceae bacterium
CTGCGCGATGCAGACTCCAGCGAGAATAATCGCCACACCGAGCCATTCAACAGCGGAAATCGGCTCTCCAAGCACAAACATGGCGAGGAGCAGACCCGCCGGCAGTTCGGCCGACGTCATGATGGTCGACATGCCGGGAGTCAGGTGCGGCGTCCCCAAGCCGAACAACAGAACCGGCAGCGTCATGCCGAACAGCCCGCACACGAACGCATACGGAGCGAAGCCGTCGAGCAGCGCGCCCGAAACGATGAAGTCGGGGCACACCACGTGCGACGCAATGACCACGCCCGCGCACACGATCATCCCGCGCTGCTCGTTCGAGCAGGGAGCCTGCACCCTCCCGGAAAACGTCACGAAGCACGCGCAGCTGATGGCCGCGCCAAAACCGCACGCAAGCCCCAGCGGATCGTAGCCCGCGATGCCCGTTTTGTAGACACCGCTCGCGAACACGGTCCCGACAACGACAACCGCAGCTGCGATGACCTGGGAGAACGCAGGCGGTTTGCGCGTCAAGATGATCTGGAGCACCGTGCCAATCCAGGTGAACTGGAACAAAAGCGTAAGCGCCACCGAAACGGGCAGAACGCTCATCGCATAGCAATAAAGAATCGAGGTGCAGCAGGTGATGCATCCCAGCCCCATGAGCGAAAGCGCAGAGCGGGTACCGACGCGCTGCCAGCGTTTTCCGCGCGCCATCGATACCGCGAAGGCTATTGCGAATAAGATGAGGCCGAACCATCCTTGACCTGCGACAACTTGGTTCGAAGTGAACCCCGCGGCGTAAGAAAGCTTGTAGGAAGTCGCCATGAAGCCGTAGCTCGCGCCGCCGAGAAACACCTCGAGCGTCGCGATCACGCGCACTTTGGTCGCTTCGCTTGGGGTCGCCTTGCGCGGGACGGCCTCGCTTGGGGCCGTCACGTTCGCCGCCGGCATCGCTGGAGGCATCGCGGCAGGTATGTCGTTCGTTTTCACTGTGAGCTCCTTTTGCACATCGGCGCCCGAGGAGCGAGAAGAAAAACCACGCAACCGAGCGTTCGGCTACGTGGCGAAAAGTGACGCGCTGCCAAGACAAAAGGAGAAGACGGCTTCCCGCCGCCGTTCCCTTAAGGAAGAAACATTCTTGCCGCGCACGCCCAAAAAGTCCACGTGGGGTTTTAGCGAAAGAGATGATACCAGGTTGCGAGCGCAAATGCGAGCGGAGGCTAGCAGGCGGGGGCGGGGAGTCGAGGAGCGAGCGGAAGCCAAGCAGCGGGGACCGCGAGAAGGGGCAGGGGCCTTGCAGGCGAAAGGCAGAGCGAAGCTGCGACCGGCAACCCCGCCGCAACGCCACCTGAGAGATAGCCGTCGTCCGACATGTACGCGCGCAGCGGCCAACTTAGGTGTACCATTGCCCCAACAAGTTCGATGCAGGGGTGCCCATCGTGCGACAAACGCGCGGTTGGCTGAGAGGGCGCAAGCCTAACCCTTTGAACCTGTCAGTTAGTGCTGGCGTAGGGAGCATCTCAGGTTCTATCTGGGGCGCCCGCTTATGCTGGCGTCCCATTTTTATGCCACGCTCCGCAGACGGAGCGGGTCCTTGAAAGGAATGCGCATGATTGAGATGAACCAGTTGCAAAGCGGAATCGTAGAAGCGGCGAGCAAGGTGCGCGCCAACAATCCCATGGCGGGGTCGATCACCAACAGCGTGACCATCGACTTCGTGGCGAACGCGCAACTCGCCGTCGGAGGCTCCGCTGCCATGGTCTACTTGCCTGACGAGGGCGAATGCCTCGTCGCCGCAGGCGGTGCCGTCTACATCAACATGGGAACGCTGCTTCCCGTATACGAGGAGACGCTTCCCCGCACTGCCGCAGCAGCGCACGCAGCGGGCAAGCCCTGGGTGCTCGACCCGGTCGGCATCGGCATCGGCAGCCTGCGCACCGAGCTTTTGCGCGGATTCAAGCCCTACAAGCCCGCAATCGTACGCGGCAATGCCTCCGAGATCATCGCGCTTGCGGGCCTTTGGGATCTGGAAGGCAACGCGAGCGAACTTTCCCGCGCCCGCGGCGTCGACACCACCGACACGGTGGCGGCTGCGCGTGACGCGGCTGTCGCTCTTGCGCGCTATACCGGCGGCGCAGTGGCTGTCTCGGGCGAATCCGACCTGGTCACCGATGGGTCGACCGTGGCATATTCCACGGGAGGCAGCGCTCTTATGGGCAAGGTGACGGGCTTCGGATGCTCCCTCGGAGGCGTGGCTGCGGTCTATGCCACGCAGGCCGATCCCTTCACCGCGGCGCTTGCCGCCGTCGCGCACTACAACGTGGCGGGAACGCGCGCGGCAACTGCGGCGGACGCACCCGCGAGCTTCAAAGTCGCCTTCATCGACGAGCTCTACCGCGCGACGCCAGACGACATCGCGAACAACCCGCTGCGCATCGAGGAGGCCTAGCATGAACACACTCATCGCCGTGGCAATCGCTCCTTTCGGCGTGGGAGACGAGCTGTCCTCCGAGGTCGCCGAGGTCGTGAAGGTCATCCGCGAATCAGGCCTTCCGAACCGGACCTATTCCATGTTCACCGAGATCGAGGGCGAATGGGACGAGGTCATGCGCGTCGTGCGCGACGCTACGTTCGTGCTTGCCGAGAAGGGCATTCGCACCGAGGTCATCCTGAAGGCAGACGTGCGCCCCGGCTTCTCCCACATGATGGACGAGAAGGTGGCGCGCGTGAACGCCCTTCTTAACGACGGGGGCGCGCAGGATGCTGGCGACACGAACGGCGAGACCAGCAAAACCAACGGGAGCAACCCTAACAGCAGCTGCGATCCAAGCGGCAAGTTCGCAGCCAGCGAATGCGAGGAGGTGCGCGCATGAGCATGAGAGATGCGCTCGATATTTCATCCTACCTGGTCATTGGGCCGGAGAACACGTGCGGACGTCCCGTGGGCGATGTCGTTTCGGCGGCGCTTGCAGCCGGGTTCACCTGCGTGCAGGTGCGCTCGAAGGTGTGCTCGGCGCGCGAGCTCATGGCCTGCGCCGACGAGGCGGCCCGCGCCATCGAGCGGGCGGGCGCGAGCGAGAAGGTCGCGCTGCTCATCGACGACAGGCTCGACGTGGCCTTCGCCGCGCGGGAAGCGGGCGTGAAGGTCGACGGCGTGCACGTCGGGCAGTCCGACGTTCCCGTCGAGGCGTGCCGCAAGCTCCTCGGCCCCGATGCGGTCGTGGGACTTTCCGCGCGGGCGGATGAGATGCTTGAGTACGTGAAGACCGCGGACATGAGCCTTGTGGACTACCTGGGCGTGGGCCCTTTGCACGAAACGCCCACTAAGCGCGACTGCGGACTCGCCGCCGACGGCACCATCATCACGAAAAGCATCGATGACCTGCGTGAACTCGCTATCGCAAGTCCCGTTCCCATCGTGGTCGGCGGGGGAGTGAAGGTGGCGGACATCCCTCTCGTGGCGCAAACGGGCGTCGATGGGTTCTTCGTCGTGTCCGCCGTCTGCGGCGCGAGCAACCCGGAGGCGGCGGCGCGCGAGCTGGTGTGCGCGTGGCGGGAAGCGAAGGAGAGCTGAGTCAGCCGCAAAGCGCCCGCAAGGGTATAATGGGCGAAGCCGATGTTGTGTCGGCTTCTAATCAGCAGCAACGCGCAACACAGCGCACGAAAGGGGCACGCGATGACTTACATGGTTCGCATCAAGGAATTCCATGGCACGGATGCGGTGTACACCTACACGTTCGACAACCTCAACGATGCTCTCGCGCGCGTGTCCCGCTTCCTCACACCCGGAAACCTCTTCGACGAGCGCGTTGAGGTTGATCCGACCGGCTTCAAGGAGACCATCCGCATCGAGACCATCCAGGTGTGGCTGGGTGAGGCCAACGAGGAAGGCACCGAGATCGCGAAGGATCTGGGCTACTGGAAGTTCAAGTCCAAACTCGGGGAATAGCTTTCGGCGGCCCTCGGGACCACACCAACTCTCCCGAG
>USJN01000191.1 GCA_900554945.1 uncultured Coriobacteriaceae bacterium
AGCGCCACCGACGCCCGTCATAGCCATGCAGATACCGATGAAGAAACCGGCGCTCTTCTTGAACCAGCGGTTCATGAGCGTAGGGATAGCGAGCCACAGGATGGAGATTTCGCCCAAGCCCAGAAGCACGCCAGAGATGTAGAACTGCCAGATCTCGGTGTAAATGCTCATAAGGATGAACGCGATGCCCACCAACGCGGCAGACACGCTCAGTATGATGCGAATGTCCATCTTCTGAATAAGCTTGCCCGCCATCGGGGACACCACGGTCATCGTCAGATACAGAACGGTGATGTAGAGCGCGAAGGGAGCCGTATCGATCGCGCCAGTGGAGGTAACCATGCCCATGGCCTCCGACACGACCGGCTGGAAGTTCGTCCACGTCGAAAACGTGAGCGCCGAGCACCCGAAGGTGAGCATGATGCCGGTGATGATGAGCAGCACATGCCGTGAGCTCATCTTGGCCTTTTGCGTTGCAGTACTCAAGGGAAATCCTCCTTCTTGGTTCGCTCGGCTATCCGCACCCCGCCATCGCTTTCCGCGACGTCCACGATAAGCAGGTGCACACAGCCGAACGAGATCTGGTAATGAACGCACTGAGAACGAACCCTTGAGTCACAAGATAAGACCTTGGTTACGAAAATGGGACCAACAGTTTGACCTATATGGGTAAACATTCGTACTTTGCATGAGTGCAGAGCGAGTCGATAGACGACCGAACGAAAAAGAGCCCCGCCGACTTCGGGTCTTGTGATCGGCAGGGCTCTTTTTCGGTTTTGCGACGCAGGGGCCAAGAACGACTTCGCGAACGCGCCCTACGCGTACTTCTCCATGATGAGCGGTGCCGCGACGTACACCATGATCTGGTCGGTCCCCTCGGCCATCTGGAAGCCTCGGCAGTCCTGCCATATGGACGAGACGCGCTCGTTTCGCGTGTACCCGCGACCTCCGAATATCTGCATCGCGTCGCTCGCAACCTCCGTGGCGGCTTCGGGCACGTAACGCTTCATCAAAACCACGCCCAGGCGGTCACCGCAACCGCGGTCGAGTTTCCACGCGTTCTTGTACACGGAGTTGCGCATGTTGTCTAGCTTGACCTCCATGTCCGTGAGCATCTGCTCGATCTGCTGGAAATTCGCGATCTGGGTTCCGAAGGCCGTGCGCGTGCGCGCATAGGCTACCGCATCCTCCATGGCGGCTTGCGCCAGACCGAGCGCCGTGGCGCACGAGAACAGCCTGCCGATCTCGAATAGATGGAACAGCTGCGGAAACCCGGCCTGCTTTCCGTGCAAACGGTACGGCTCGTCCAAGCGGACGTTCTCGAACACGACGGTGGAAAACGGCAGTATGGATTGGCCAATCTTCTGAACCGGATACACCTTGATACCGGGCAGATCATGAGGAACGAGCCAAAACGACAGCGCCGGATGCTTTCCCGTCGACGCATCCCGATCGATGGCCGCAACGAGCAAATAAGGCGCGTACTCCCCGTTGTTCACGAATGTCTTCGTTCCGTTGAGAACCAGCCGTCCGTCGATGGTGCGAGCAGACGTGCGCATACTCATGGTGTCCGAACCGCCCTCGGGCTCGGATATAGCAAGGGCGAACGCCAACCGCCCTTCGGTCTGGTACCCCGTTCGAACGAACTCAAACTGCCCGGACCCGGCGAACTCCTCCATGATTTGAAGGTTCAGAAAGTCGTTCGGGAACGGCAGAGCCGCCCCCGAAACACGGGCGAGCTCCTCCAGAACAAGCGTCTGCGCCATAGTGTCGTACGTCACATGGTCGCGACGATGAATAACGCCGAAGCCATTGAAATCGAGGTTCACGAAATCACGCACCACCTCGTCGGGCAAACCGGCATCGTGTTGCCACTGGCGAACAGCCTCACATGTAAAATGCTGCTCGCCGAATTCGCGCACCGTCGCAATAAGCTTCTCGTATTCAGGTGCGAGATCGAAATCCATGATGCGGCCCCTTTCGCTGTCCATGATGGTTCACATCAGGCAGAGTGTAGCCTATGCGCTGAATCACGTCGACGAAACAAGAGAAAAGCAGCGAAAGAAGCCCATCAAAAAGCCCATATTGGGTAAATGTCTCGCCATCTACGCAAAGAAGAGGTGCATGGAATCGAATTACCATCGCCGAGGATGCGACTACACGACACCGGAATTGCGCCCAAGGAGAGGCTCAGGCAGAGGATCGCCAGGATCGATCGTGCCCGTCACATGCAAAAGCGCGGTCGACAACAGGCACGTGCGACCATCCTCGTCTTTGATGGACGTTTCCACCAGCACAGAGGTCGCACCGGCATGGACGACGGAAGCCTCTATACGGATCGAGCCGCCCAGCTTCACGCTGCGCGTGAAATTAAGACTGACCTGCTGGGTGACCACGCGCTTACCCAGCGACCAGGCCGCCATGCACGCCGCCACGTCGACGAGCTGCATGAGATAGCCCCCGTGCGCGCAACGGTATAGATTTGAAGCACCGTCGGGCACTGTTACCACGTTGCGCACGAACCCGGGGCGAACCTCGTCGTTGCGCACGGCATCGAATCCGCGCAGATCGCTGAGATGGTTCAAGCACCCCTCGCGAAGATAACGTTCCATAAACTGCAACTCCTCGATCTTGCCGATTCCTACCTGAGGGCCCCGACGACGCTGAACGCCGGAACCCTCAGGAGCGCCCTGATTGAGGCGATCTCCGTCCAGAGCGCGTGCGGTTCCTTACCCGAAGCGGTACTCCACGCCCATCGTGGGCTGGGGGTTCTCCCACTTCTTCACGATGGTGTCTCCGCAGGCTATGCGGCAGGTGCCGCACTCCAGGCAGCCGGCGTAGTCGAAGCTGGTCGCCCCGTTCTCGTCGATCTTGTAGAGCGCCGCCGGGCACACGCGCACGAGCTTCTTGAACTCCTCGATGTCGGGGTCGTCGGCCAGCTCGATGTGCGCGCTC
This sequence comes from uncultured Coriobacteriaceae bacterium, assembly GCA_900554945.1. Taxonomy (GTDB): domain Bacteria; phylum Actinomycetota; class Coriobacteriia; order Coriobacteriales; family Eggerthellaceae; genus Ellagibacter. Next base: position 2,956 of record USJN01000191.1, read on the forward strand.
TCCTCGTCCACCTCGTACTTGTCGATGGCGAGGAACTCGTCGACGTTGACCGTGATGTCGCAAATCCCGCTCATAGGGCCTTCACCGCGCCTCTCACTTCCTTGGCGAGCTTGAACAGCCCGCGCTGCTTCACGATGGGCATCATGCGCTTCATCAGCGGCTTCTGGGGTTTTCCGTCCACGCTGAACATGGTGTTGAAGACGTCCTTGACCATGACCGGGTACTCGGTGAACATGCGGTCCCAGCCCTCCATGACGTGGGGCCACTTGGAGAAGGTCTTGAGGTCCTGGATGACGAAGGAGCCCTCCATCTTCGTCCTGTAGGAGGACAGGCCCGCCTCGCTCACGTCGCCCTTGTCGATGGCCTCGACCGCCGCCTCGCCCGCCATGCGGCCCGACGCCACGGCGAAGTCCATGCCGCGCACCTGGTAGCCCATGTTCATGCACAGGCCCGCCGTCTCGCCGGCCACCAGGCAGCCGTCGAACACGTACTTCGGGATCATGTTGTAGCCGCCCTCGGGCACCATGTGGCCCGAGTGCTCGACCACCTTCGCGCCGCGGATGATGGGCGCGACCGCCGGATGGTTCTTGAAGTCCTCGAGCATCTGGTAGACGGGGTGGGGGTTGGAGGCGTCCATGGCCGTGGAGATCGTGGCCACGAGGCCCAGGCTGATGGAGTCCTTGTTCGTGTACAGGAAGCCGCCGCCGACCTTGCCGTGCGTGCAGTCGCCGACAAACAACATCGAGGCGCCCTCGCCTTGCGGGACCAAGAAGCGGTCCTCGATCTGGGAGGCGGGCAGCTCGAACACCTGCTTGACGCCGACGGCCATCTGCGAGGGCTTCGGGCGGGGGTTGCCCAGGCACTTCTCCGACAGGATGGGGTTCACGCCCTCGGCGAGCACCGTCACCTGCGCGGTGATCTCGTCCTCGCCGGCGCGCACGCCGACGACCCTGCCGCTCTCGTCGCGGATGAGCTCCTCGACGGCGATGCCGCAGATGTACTCGGCGCCGGCGT
>USJN01000192.1 GCA_900554945.1 uncultured Coriobacteriaceae bacterium
GTATGACATTATAAGCATCCAAATGCGAACGGGAGCCCTGCTTTGAAGGCCCCCGCTGTCGGCGTCTTTCGCTCTCTTCGCTCGCTATTGCTGCGCGTCCCAGATGGCTCCCGTCTTGTGCCAGTTGTTGAAGTCAGTGGCCCAACCGGTGATGTCGTATTCCACGATGGAGACGTCGTTCTTACCGTCGCTCGTCGTCGTGTAGAACTTGCGCACGCGATTGTCGAACGGCACCTGCGCGAGCGTCTCGCCGTACTTGGACGAGTCACCGCCAACAGCCTGGATGATAGTCGGCTGCACGTTCACATGCGCAACCGGCGTCGACACCGTCTTGATCGGCTGTGCGTCCGCCTCGGCCGATTGCGCCGGCTTGTAGAACATGATCGCGTTCGACGAGGAATCCCAATCCTCGTAGATGCCCCAATCGCCGTGGTCGCTCGTCACGAGGATCGCGGTGTTGTCGTAGAGCCCCATGTCCTTCAGCTGGCGGATGTACTCGGAAAGCATCTTCAAGCTGCCGCGAATCTGACGGATCGCGTCGGAGTTGTCCGTGCCGATGTCGTTGCCGTTCTCGTCAAGGTTGAACGGATAGTGGCCGCCGAGCAGATGGATGAAGCGGAAAGCACCCGTCTCGCCGTCGTCAGTCGCGGAAAGCTTCGTCGTCTTGAGCTTATCGTAATAGGCCCCGTCGTTCATCGTGTACAGGGTGCTCTGCTGCACCTCCCCGTCGTCGCTTTCCACCTGCAGCGTCATGCCGTTGTTGACCTCGTCGGTGTAGAACCAGAAATACGGCTTGAACGCCCACGGAAGGTCGCGGTACATCGCGCACTTCCACAACGTGAAGAGGGTGCCCTGCTCATCGAGCAGCGAGGGGGAATCCTCCTGGTTCATGGGGTGGTAATTCATAGTGAGGCCCGCCACATGGCGCTGCACGTCCTCGCTCGAATATTCGGTTCCGAACGTATCGGTGTAGATGCCCATGCTGTAGCCGGCGTTGTGAATGTCGTCGAGGTACGTGCTGCGCTCATAGCGCGTAGCGAGGTACTGCGAGAAGAGCTCGCCCTGCTGCGGCAGCTGGCCGGTCAAGAGGAACGGCACGCCGTAGCGCGTGGGAACCATGGAGCCCGCAACATTGTTGTACCAGGTGAAACCCGTCCAGTCGTTGAATTCCTCCGGATGCTCCTGCATGATCTGGGACATCTGCTTCGTGTCGGTGAAGTCGAGCACGAAGACGATGACGTTGCTTTTCTCGGAAACGGTGAACAGGCCGTCCTCGGTCATGCGCAAGTCAGCGACGTTCACCTGATCAGGCTCTTTCGTAGCCGCCTCGAATGCACCCGACGCGAAGAGGCTGCCCACGCCGACACCCTGCACGATGATGAGCGCAAGGGAAAGCGCAACCGCGCCGCCGCGCGCAAGGCTCGTCTTCAAATGCCCCACAACAAGGGGAATCGCCACGATGACGATCCACACCACAGTGCTCACCAACATGGTCGACGTATAATCGCCCCAGTTCACGGACTTGCCGTCAGCGGTAGGCAGCTCGGAGTTCAACAGGAGCACCTGAACATACGCCGCAACGCCGAACGCGAACAGGAAGAGCAGCACGATATCGAACGCCCTGCCGCGCAAAAGCGACACGGCAAGCGCAAGAACGACTGCAACCACAACGCCTGCAACTGCGAAGATCGGCCAGATGTCGGAAAGCCCGAACACGAGATCGGCTCCAGCGCCGGCGACGATCTCATACGGCGGCACGACGAGCAGGGTAAACGAGAAGAACGCGCACACGATGAGCGCGCAAACCACGCGCACGCCCCATTTTGCGCGAGGATAATCGTCAGATGCGCCTCCCTTTCGGGAAGCTTTCTTCGAGGACGCCGACTCCGCCTCTGCGGCGATCTCGCCGGGTGCGAGAATGGGGTTGCCGTTCTTGTCGAGCCTGTGAACCGGCGCTTCCACCACCTTGCCCGCGTTCTCGTCGATTTTGAGCAGCTTGAAAAGCATCTTGCGCGTACGGCGAAGCGCCACACCGAGCACAGCCGAAAGCGCGACCGCGACGCCAGCGAGTGCCTGGATCGTGTAAGTCATGACCGAAGGGTCGACATAGGCGTAGGCAGGCGTGATCCACGCAAGCGAAAGCACGCTTGCGACCAGCACAAATGAGAGAACGTCGTACGCGCCCGCGATAAGAAGATTACGCTTCATGGCGGCCCGCCTTCCTCGCATGCACCCCGCGCGCTTCGCTGCCGTCATGCTTTCCCATGCACTCCCCCTCATCGCGCGACGCCGCCACGGCATCGGCCGCAGCGCGCTCACCTGCGGCGAGAGAGTCGTCGGACACACCGCCGTCGCGCTTGGATTCCTGAATGTCAATCATACGGTCGAGCAGGTAGCGCCCGGCCACTTCCCCGCCATGCCCGACGTTGAAGATGAAGCTGTCGAGCACCTTGTTGATGCGATCGCTCCACGCATAGCGCTTCGCGAGCATCTCCTCGGCCACATCGCCGAAGGTGGACGCATCCTCGGGGCGAATCGACACGCCGACCTCGCTGCGCAGCGCGATGTCAGTCGGCTCGATGCCGAGCTCCTGCCAATCGGGATTGCCGACCTTCATCGGCGTGTCGATGAAGATGGCGGGCTTGCGCGTCGAGAAGCAGAACTCGCAGAAGATCGACGACCAGTCGGTCACGAGGATGTCGGAGGTGAAGACGGTCTTGTTCGAGCTGAAGTCGTGCTCGAAGTACAGATCGGACTCGGGGACATCGGCCCAGCGAGCCAAAAGGGCATTCCACCTGGCGGAATAACGCTTCGTGTATTCGGGGTGCGGGCGCACGATGACGCGCATGCCGCGCCCGAGCACGCTTTTCAGCATGTCGTCGATGCAGGTATCGAGGATGTTGCCCTCCTGCCACGACGGCGCGATGAGCACCACGTCGCGCCGGGACGGGTCACGCTCGACCGCGGAGGCGGCGAGCTCGTATTCGGCAATCTCGCGATCGAGCAGGTCGTAGCCGCATTCCACAAGGTTTTTGCGCTTGGTGCCGTAGAGCTCCTCGGCGCGGCGCAGCTCGCGCACCTGATGAGGGCCCGCGCACAGCACCGTGTCGTAGTGGTCGTAGGCGCCCTTCTGGGGCGTGAGGTGGGTCGAGGTCATGTGGTGGAACATGAACACGTACTCGATATCCTTGCGGATATAGGAGCGCTTGATGTAGTAGTTCTCCAAATCCTCGAGCGTGGACACGACCAGATCGGCGTCCATCTTCATCATGAGCGTGATGATCTTGCGCTGCCCGATGTAGTAGGGCTTCAAGCGCGGCTCGGCTTCAGCTAGCTTAAACACCTGGTCATTGGGGTCGTTCGTCACGTAGTGGATGTCGGCGTCGGAATGCGCGAGCAGCCACTCGATCGCGCCCTGGAAGTACTTGTAGAAGCCGCTTCCCTCGGAATAGAAAACGATGTGCTTGCCGACAATCTTGAAGAAGCGCTTGTAGTCTGCCTTCTCGCGCTTGGCAAGCGGATCGCGCTCGTACCATTTCTTCTTGGGGCCCGAGAAGTTCTCGAGCTCCTCAAGCTCGGCGCGGCTCGCCTCGAGGTCCTCGTAGTCAATGTATTTCGCTGGCTTCACCAGGACGTTCGCGAGCGCCTGGATGGCGATGGAGGTCAGGTTCGAGCACACCCAGTAGAAGCCCATGCCCGTGGCGACGAACACACCCAAGATGAACGAAAGGCCGATGGACAGGCCGTTCGTCATGTTCTTCTCCGCACGCGACTGCTCGCGCTGCAGCGGGTTGATGCGGTTCTGCGCGAAGCCCATGATGATAGCGGAAAGCCCCGCGAAAAGAGGCATGATCCACGCCGCGCCGCCGTCCTCGAAGGGGATCTGACCCAAGAACTCAGTGCCCGGCGCGCCGCCGTCGGTGATCGTATGGATGACGTCGACCA
>USJN01000193.1 GCA_900554945.1 uncultured Coriobacteriaceae bacterium
GGCACGCATGTGGCGAAGGGCGGCACTCCGCGCCATTCTCGCGGGATGAACGCCTCGTCGGTCGGGTTCTCAAGCGATCGCAAGAAGCGTCGTGCCGCGCGCGGCATCGTCGATCATGTGACCCCCCAGACAGCATCGGGCGAGAACTATCGCGCCTATTCCCGTCGCGTGAGCAAGCGCGGCTATATCCAGAGCGCCCAGCGCAAAAGCGGGATGCGACGCGCCGCTGTAGGTGTCATCTCGGTGATCGCCATCATCGCGGTTGCGGTTGGCGTCGGTGTCACTGTTTTTTTCAACGCATCGAACTCGAAGCTGTCGCTTGAGCATTCGAATGCGAGCAGCGCGCTTACCGCCGCCAAGGAAGGGTCGCCCTACTACGTTCTCGCCGCGGCGAACCTCGGCTCCCCTAAGGGAGGCTCCAATGTGTCGAGCGAGACTTACATCCTTGCGCGTGTGGATGAGTCCACGCGGACGCTCACGCTCGTCTCCATCCCCGGTAACCTTGCCGTAAGCCTCTCGGACGGCAAAACCCATCCGCTCTACGACGCCTATGGGATAGGCGGTGACGAGGCGCTCGTGAAGGCTGTCTCATCCTTTGCGGGAGTGTGCATATCCCATCTCGTGAAGACGAACGAGGAGGGCATCCGCTCGCTCGTCGATTTGGTGGGCGGCATCGGCATGACGCTTCCCGAATCCGTCGACGACCCGTATGCGGGCAGCATCTACCTTGAGGCGGGGGAGCAGGTCCTCGATGCCGAAAGCTCGCTCGTCGCACTTCGCGCAAGCAATTACGCGAAGTCATCCGAAATGCAAGCCTCGGTGCGCACATCCTTCGCCTACGCGATGGCGCTGCGTCTGCTCGAGGCGGGCGGGCTCGACTTCGCCACCGAGCTCGACGGAATTGCGGGCAACGTGCGGACCGATCTGTCGTCTTCGCAGGTGATCGATTTGGCGAACGCGTTTCGCCCCTTAGGCGAGGCGACGGTGTACGCGGCATATGTGCCGGGTAGCGAAAGCGAACAGGACGGAACGGCGCTGTTCAAGGCTTCCGATTCTCAATGGAAGACGGTTATGGAAAGCGTTGATGCCGGAGCCGATCCGAACGCCGTCGAAGAGGCGGAGACGGTGAGCGATCCCACTGGCATCAAGGTTGAGATCCGCAACGGCGGCGGCATCACCGGCGTCGGGGCGAAGATGGGCGAGATCCTCGGCAACGCGGGATTCACCATCGGGACCATCGGCAACGTCACCGATGCCGGTATCTACAACGAGACGCTCGTGATTTACCGCGACGAGGCGTACAAGGCGGCGGCGAACACCATCGTGAAGACGATCGACGGTGGACGCGTCGTCAACGGCGGCGACTACTATACTTTCGACGCGAACGTCCTTGTGGTGATCGGTAAGGATTGGCAGCCGATTCAGTAGCGGCAAGTTGCACTGACCTTGCGCTTCGCGTGCGCGCGGCGTTGAGGCGGCGGCTTGTGGTACTATAGCGAATTAAGAGAAACATCCAGTACTCGAGAAGGAGCAACGATGGTTGAGAAGACCGATGTGGCCGCGGTTTTGGAGCTTATCCGACCGAGCCTTCAGGCGGACGGCGGCGACGTGAAGCTGATCGACGTCAGCGAAGACGGCATCGTCACGGTTGAGCTTCAGGGCGCTTGCAAGGGCTGCCCGATGTCGGAGATGACGCTTGCCAACGGCGTCGAGCGCATCTTGAAGGAGCGCGTGCCGGGCGTCGAGCGCGTCGTGCCGTACCACGAGGGATACTAGTCGACTACTTGTGAGGTGCGAGAAGGGCGGGGTATCCCGCCCTTCTCTTTATTTCGGGCAAGCTGTTCGGGACAGAGGTCGCGCGTCCTGTCGCGCGGTTGCCGGGACGGTAGTGCCAGTGAAGGAGGAGAAGGTGTCTCATTGCTGGGAGATGCGGGGTTGCGACGACGAGATGCAGGAGCGCTGCCCTCACAACACGCCGGGCGAGCCGTGCCCTGCCGACTGCCATTACGCTGCATGCCATCGTCCGACGCACGAGGTCTGCGATGATTTCGAGCTGCTGCTCAATCCCGATTTGGGCTACGACGCGGCGGTGAAGGAAGTGTGCCATTTCTGCACGTTCTTCCTGACGCACGGCCCGAACATCGAGGAGTGCCCGCGCCAGGAGCACAAGCTCGGCGCGCGCAATCGATTCATCCTGTAGGACGCCTTGCGCCCAAACACTGCTACAATGAGATAAACACGACCGACTGCGATGAGGAGGCGAGAGCTGTGGTTCGAACGCTGAGCTGTCCCACGTGCGGACAAAGCGACCTGGACGTATGCCGCTACGACTCCATGATGGTCCTTCGCAGCGATGTCGCGATGTTCACGGTCACATGCCCCCGATGCGGCGCGTCCGTCTCGTCGGTCCAGACGATTCCTTTGGCCCTGCGCGAAGAGGTTCGATTCGCCGCCATCGAAGTGGGCGCTGGAATGGGAAGGGACTAGCTCCTTGCTCAACGAAATCTATCAAAGCCTCGACCCGATCGCGTTCTCGGTCGGGCCTTTTTCTGTGCGCTGGTACGGTATTGCGTACGTGCTCGGGTTTATCTGCGCCGCTCTCGTGCTTATGAGCACGGCGAAACGCTGGCGGGTGCGTGTCGACTCGGATGCGCTCATCACCATCATGCTGTGCGTGGTCGTGGGCGTCATCGTAGGCGGGCGTTTAGGGTACGTCCTGTTTTACGGAGACGGCTACTACCTACAGCATCCCGCCGACATCTTCGCGCTCTCGAAGGGCGGCATGAGCTTTCACGGCGGGCTCATCGGCGCGCTGTTCTCGGGAATCGTCGCCGCGCATTTCACGCACATTCCGTACCTCACGCTGGCGGACCTTGGCTGCATCGGGGCGCCTATCGGGCTTTTCTTCGGGCGCTGCGCCAACTTTGTGAACGGTGAGCTGTGGGGCGCGCCGACCGATGCCGCATGGGGCGTTGTGTTCGGGGGGCAGGCGGGAATGATGCCCCGCCATCCCTCCCAGCTCTATGAGGCGGTGCTTGAGGGCATTGTCATCTTCCTTGTGCTGTTCGCGCTTTCGCGCAAGCGTCCGCCGCGCGCCCAGGGAACCTTCCTCGGCGTGTTCCTCATCATGTACGGCTGCTTCCGCTTCGCCATCGAGTTCGTGCGCGAGCCCGACGTGCAGCTTGGATATCTGTGGGGCGGCTGGCTCACGATGGGGCAGGTGCTCTCGACTCCGCTTATTGCGATAGGCATTGGCGTGCTGCTTTATGCGCTTATTGCGAAGAAGTCTCAACAAGGACTTCCAGAATTGAAACAAAGCGAGTAACATATGCAGCAGAGCAAGGCTATGACACGAGAGGAGCCTTGTTTGCAGTAGCCACGCGCTTCCCGGATGGGGACGCGCGGGGCACAGACGAGAAAGGGATACGTTATGGACGTCACGTTCTATAAATGCAACCACTGCGGCAACGTTGCCGTGAAGCCCTTCGACAAGAAGGCCCCGCTTTCCTGTTGCGGCGAGAAGATGACCGAGCTGGTCGCGAATTCCACTGATGCGGCGGTTGAGAAGCACGTTCCCGTCGTGAGCGTTTCGGACAATGCCGTTCACGTCGAGGTTGGCAGCGTGGCCCATCCGATGACCGACGAGCACCTCATTGCGTTTATCTGCCTGGTCACCGAGAAGGGCTATCAGATTGCAGAGCTGACGAGCGCCGACAAACCGGAAGCCGACTTCGCCATCGCCGAGGGCGACCGCGCAATCAAGGTTTACGAGTACTGCAACCTGCACGGTCTGTGGGTCGCCGAGGTGTAGCGAGCGGGGGAGCGCTTCGGGCGTGCCCGCTGGTTGCGGTGCCGCGCGTTTCGTCTCCTGGTGCTTGCGGTCGCAAGACTGAGTTGGACGCTTGACTTTTGTGCGGGCGGTGAATCG
>USJN01000194.1 GCA_900554945.1 uncultured Coriobacteriaceae bacterium
CATCTGCTCGCCGTGGTCGGCGGCGTTGAGCCACTGGTAGCAGTTGATAGCCGTCTTCACCGGGTTCTCGCCAGCAGGGAAGCTGGAAAGCGCGAAGGCCGACTTGCCTTCGCGACGCCCGTCCGAGGTGCCCGGCAGACCAATCTGCCCAACCAGCTGGGGAAGCATCATGATAGCGCGAGACGTAATCTCGCCGTTAGCATGGCGCTGGGAACCGTATCCCTGGCAAATGTAGACTGGCTTGGTGGTGCCGATTTTTTCAGCCAGTTCCTTGATCTTGGCGACGGGGATGAGGGTGATAGGCGCAGCCCACTCGGGCGTCTTCGGCGTCATATCGTAACCGGTACCCAAAATGTAGTCCTTGAACGACTTGTTCTGACCCTTCGCACTTTCGGGCATCGTCTCCTCGTCGTAACCTACGCAGTACGTGTGCAGGAACTCCTCGTCTGCCCAGCCGTTGTTGATGATCTCGTAGGCGAGAGCAGCACAGAGCGCGCCGTCGGTTCCGGGGCGGATTGGAATCCATTCGCCGCCCTGACCGCACACCGTGTCGTTCATGCGGCAATCGATGTTGACGACTTCGAGGTTCTTCTCCTCGCGCATCCATGCGAAATCGTGCGTATGGCCAGCGCCGCCCATACGGGTATCAGCAGGGCTGTTGCCGAACATGACCACCAGCTGGTTGTCCTGCAAGGTGAGAAAGTTGCTGCCGTACGTGCCTCCGCCATAGGTATACGTGCCCGCAGCCGAAATGTGCGCCGAGCTGTACGAGCCGTAATAGTTCAAGCAACCCCCGTTCAAGTTGATAAGACGGTTCACCACCGCATTCCCCATCAAGCCTGACGACACACCGGAAGCATAGTGCACGGTGATGGACTCGTCGCCGTACGCTTCGCGGATGCGCTTGAGTTCGCTAGCGATGGTGTCGATGGCCTCGTCCCAGCTGATCTGCTCGAACTTGTCCTCACCGCGCTTGCCCACACGCTTCATGGGGTAGTTCAGGCGATCAGGGCTCTGCAGCCAGCGACGCAACGAACGGCCGCGCAAGCAGGCGCGCAGCTGGGGCTGATCCATTTCAGCGCTGCCTGTATTGTCGGATTCTATGTACTTGATCTCGCCATCTGCCACATGGCACTGGAGCGCGCAGGTGCTGCCGCAGTTGACCGCGCAATGCGTCCAGACGATCTGTTCCTCCACCGGCTCGGTGCTTACAGCGTCGCCCCCTGAGCCTTCTTGCTGCGGCGAGCACGCGAACAGGGTTCCCGTGCCCAGCGCGGCGGTGCCCAGGCCGGCCAGGGCCGAACCCTTCACGAACGTGCGGCGAGAAACGGCATGCTCTTTCGTTTTCGTCATGATCCCTCCTTGATTCCCTCGTCTGCTCATGCGTTTCGTAGGGACGAAACACCGCGCATTGTAGGACGATCACCGGAACCGCGTGTTACATGAAATATGTACATTTTACGTTTAGCCTGTTCAGAAGCTCACGATGTGCGAAACCGCTATCGGATTCCCCCGCATTCGCGCCAGCGCCCCCGCTATACTGATGCAGGGGATATTCTACCCGTCGAAGGCTATCATCCAGGGGAGGATCGTAGTGAACGCGACGACCGTACTGCGCGCTTTCAAACCGAATACCACGCTGTTCGGCTATGCGTCGTTCCTTGCCGTGAATGCCGCCGGAGCGTGGGGCGGCGTGTTCCCGCTCTTGCCGATGAAGCTTCAAGAACCGCAGACGCTGTTCTGGTTCTTCCTCGTGCAGTCGCTCGTGTTCGCCGCCTGCTTCTTTTTGAGCGTAGTAGGCTCGTACCATCTGCCGGGGCCCACGCGCTTGTTCATCGTCAGGTTGTCGGCCGTGCCGTATCTGCTGGGATGGTTCTGCCTTATCGGCGCCATGTATCTGGACGCATGGACGCTGCCCCTCGTCATCGCGGGCGGCGGGTTCATCGGCGTGGGATCGGCCGGTTTCTACATGCTGTGGCAACGACTGTTCGCAAGCCAGGACTCGGACGCGGGCAACCATGACCTCATCCTCGGCACCGCGTACGCTTCGGTGCTATACTTCGCGCTGCACCTCATCCCCCGCGCGGTCACCGTGTACCTGATTCCTCTGGTTATCACACCGTTTTTCGCTCTGGCGATATCGTTGAAGAGCCGCGAGATCAATTTCGACCAGCCCATGTTCGAGGACGTGCCGAAGAAGAACAGAGGCGTGTACCGCCAGGCAATCTCCACCCTTGCGCGCCCGGCGCTGTGCGTGGGCTCACTCGGGTTGTGCGCGGGGCTCATCCGCGCGCTGGCCATCGACGATCCGGCCATCGGATCGCTGGTGAACGCGTTGTCTATGGGCGCATCGCTGGTTACCGCCGTCGCGTTCATGGTGCTGTGGCAGTTCAAGAGCGTGCGGCTCAACGTAGTTTCGCTGTTCCGCATCGTGTTTCCGGTGATCATCACCGGATTCGTGCTGCTCCCGTTTCTGGGCGACGTCTACGCCCGTTGGCTCGCGGCCGTCTTGTACGCGGCGTACAGCGTCACCATCATGCTCATGATGATCCAATGTGCCCAGTCGTCGCGCGACCACGGGACGAACCCCGTGTTCGTGTACGGGTTCTTCGGCGGCGTGGTGTACGCCTTGCACGATGCAGGGTTCATCGGCGGAACGCTTGCGGGACAGGTGGCCATTCCGGGGCTGTCGTCGCACGCTGTGGTTGCGCTCGGCGCCGGGTACCTGCTGGGATTCATGTACTTCTTCGGCCAGGGCGGCTTCCATAGCGCCTTGCGCGGCGCACATCGATCGGTTCCGGACGTCGAGCTCGTGTCACTGGGACCGACGCCCGACGGTTCCGCAAAGCGAGAGGGAACCGTCCGACCAGCTCGCAAACATGCCGATGGCGAGCCTGTTTACCAGGACCGCATCTCCAAGCAGGCGGCCCGCATCTGCCAGGAGTTCCGCCTGAGCGCACGAGAAGCCGAGGTCATGGAGCACATCGTGCGCGGCAAGACCGTGGTGCGCATCGCCGAGGAGCTGGTGATCTCCGAGAACACCGTGCGCATGCATTCGAAGCGCATCTACGCCAAGCTCGACATCCACAAAAAGCAGGACCTCATCGACCTCGTAGACTCGTTCGACCCCGAACCAGGAAGCTAGCCGAGGGCTCTTGCTTGTTCGAGGCGTTGCTTGAGATATTCGTAGTGAGCGCTTTCTTCGGCGGTCCATGCTCCGAAGAGGATGCGTTCGAGCGCTTCGCTCGCCGGTTCTTCGTCGTCCGCGCTGGAGAAGAGGCGCTGCTCGCTGCGCGAGTACAGGCCTATATCGTCGAACATGCCCGACTCTTCCAACACCTTCAAATTGCCGACGATGCTCTTGACGATGGAAAGGTGGTGCGCCGGATCGACCGCGCGCGGCTCCGTTCCGGCGATGCGCATCTGCTCGTATCGCAACTGGCAGCTGATGAGCGATATCTCCGGCTTAACCGCCATGAGCGCCAACGATACGCTATACCCGCGATCACGTAGGAGCCGCGCAGTCTTCAGGGGGACTTCGGACGTGCGCAACGTCCCTTCGATAATGAGGTTGTATCCCATGATGGAGAGCGCATCGACAATCGCCTCGACCATCCGACCGGCCCACGCCGCCGTATGTGCAGGCGAGTCGATGCCGTATTGGGCGCAGATCTGACGAAACCGCGGGTGGACGGAGCGGTAGTCATCACCGTTAATCACAATAGCATTGCTTTCCTCAAGTGCGAGAAAGACATCGTGCAGCGTTGTTTTGCCCGCACCGCTCTGGCCTCCTAGCAAAACCGCACGCGGGTTATCTGACGGAGCTAGCCGTTTGTCGATAACAAGAGTACCGATAAGCGGCTTAAGCGCTGCAAGAAATTCTCTATCCGAATAGCTTTCGAGATCCGTCATACTAAGCTGCCT
>USJN01000195.1 GCA_900554945.1 uncultured Coriobacteriaceae bacterium
GACCATAAGCCCGTAGAACCTCATGAGGGAGTCCGTGTCCGCTGGAAAGAACCCCGCCTGCTGCTTCATCCTCTTACGTGTCCTGGCGCTGAAGCGCCTGTTCAGCCCCCGCTCGACGGCAATGGCCTCCGCGCATGCCCTAACCTCATTGCCGCCGAAGCGCGCAATCATAGAGCCCCTCCCATCGGGCTAGAGAGAATCGCAGCAAGGTTGGCATTGAAGGTCGCCATGTCCGCCTTTTCGACCTGCGCGCTCCTCACGGGACGCTTCACCACCCTGTTAAGATAGTAGGAAAGCTTTTCGGAAGCAACTTCGACGGACACAGCCGCACGGTCCGAGAGCGACGTTTTCTTTTCGTTCATCAGACTTCCTCGAAATACGTGTCGGGGTTCTCTGGGTCGAAGGGCTCGTTGGCCCACATGACCGTGACCAGGTCATCCGTGTCGGACAGGTTGGTGATCGAGTGCGTGTAGCCGGGAATCATCTCGACCACTCGCAGATCGGAGCCACTGACGACGTACTCGTCCACGGGGAACGGGTTGCCCTCGGCATCACACCCGACTTTCCTGAGTTTAATCGACGCCGTGCCGCTTACGACCAAAACCTTCTCCCACTTGCTCATGTGCCAGTGGTTGCCCTTGGTGATACCCGGCTTCGACACGTTCACGCTCACCTGGCCGCGTTCGGGTGTACGCAGAAACTCCGTGAAACTCCCACGCGCATCCACGTTGGGTGCAAGGTCATAGGCGAAGCGCCCCGGTTCGTAGTAGGAAAGAAACGTCGAGTAGAGCTTCTTCGGGAAGCTGCCCTTGGCAAGGTTAGGAACCTCAAGCGTCTCGCGTGCGTCGCGGAAGCTGGTCAGCAGACGAACAATCTCTCCCAACGTCGCCCTCTGCGCACCAGGTGCGTAGCAATAACGTCCCGCATCGTCAGGCACGCACCCCGCGCCCGTGTAGCAGCAGCGGTGCACCTCCCCCACCAACGCGTCGAGCATCGCAGTCACCAAATCATCTATGTAGAGCAGCTCCAGCTCAACACTCGAATCGTTCACGGTGTACTCGCGTCCGTTGGCAACGGCATCGCAAAACGTTGCGACAGCCGAGTTGTAATGCGGGCGGCACCACTTACCGTACAAGTTCGGGAAACGATAGACCAAGACGGGCGCACCCGTGCGCTCCTCGTAGTCGAACAGTAGCTCCTCACCTGCCAGCTTGCTCTCGCCGTAGAGCGAACCAGCGTAGCGCCCTTCAAGAGAAGCCTGCACCGAGCTCGAGAGCATCACGGGGCACTTGTTGTCGTGATGCTCCAAAAGGTCCAGCAGCGTCTCGCCAAAACCCCTGTTGCCTTCCATAAACTCAGAAGGGTCCTTCGGACGATTGATACCCGCCAGATTGAAGACGAAATCAGCAGCCGAACAGAAGAAACTAAGCTCGTCCTGCGTGCCATCGCGATCGTATTCGTAAACGGTCAGCGGCAAGAGCTGCTGATATTTCTCTCGCCTGTCCTTGCCATCGCGGATATTCTTGAGCGCCTCGCAAAGATTGCGCCCGACGAAGCCCTTGGCACCAGTTACCAGCACTTTCATTTACTGCACCGCCTCACCTTCGCGGCCCTCGAGAGCCAGCTGCACGTACTCGGCGGTCTTGATTTTCGCCACCGTGCCCGCCACATCGAGACGCTCGGTGTTGTCCGAGGTGTAAGCCTCGTCCGCCTGAGTCTTCACGTCGCCCTTCACGACGAACTTGTCGTAATTGAGGTCACGCGAGTCGCACGCCACGCGGAAGTAATTGCCCATGTCCTCGGCTCGCAGGCGCTCTTCGCGCGTCATCAGCGTCTCGTAGAGTTTCTCGCCATGTCGCGTGCCGATGATTTGCGTTCCCACACGCCCAAACACCTCCTGCACCGCCTCGGCAAGGTCGCCGATGGTCGACGCCGGAGCCTTCTGGATGAACAGGTCACCCGGGTTAGCGTGCTCGAAGGCGAACTGCACGAGGTCGACCGCCTCATCGAGGTTCATGAGGAAGCGCGTCATATTGGGGTCGGTGACGGTAAGCGGCTCCCCCTTGCGGATTCGATCGATGAACAGCGGAATCACCGAGCCGCGAGAGCACATAACGTTGCCGTAGCGCGTGCAGCAGATAGTGGTGCGACCGGCGCCGTTGCGCGCGTTGGCGTAGATGATCGACTCCATCATAGCCTTGGACTTGCCCATAGCGTTGATGGGGTACGCAGCCTTATCGGTGGACAGGCACACCACGCGGGACACGCCCTCGTCAATCGCGGCATGGAGCACGTTGTCGGTGCCGATCACGTTGGTACGCACTGCCTCCATCGGGAAGAACTCGCAGGAAGGCACCTGCTTGAGCGCCGCCGCGTGGAAGATGTAGTCCACTCCATGTATCGCGTCGCGCACGGACTGCGGGTTACGCACGTCACCAATGAAGAAGCGCACCTTGCCAGCGAGCTCGGGAGAAGTCTCCTGCAGGCAGTGACGCATATCGTCCTGCTTCTTCTCGTCGCGAGAGAAGATGCGGATTTCTGCCAGGTCGGTATGCATGAAGTGCTTAAGCACGGTGTTGCCAAACGACCCGGTGCCGCCGGTGATCATGAGGGTCTTATTATCAAATGCAGACATGTCACATGCCATGTTTCGTGCCTTTCAGCTGCTCAAGTTCCCGCTCGAGTGTATCGATGAAACTTCTCTTCGTATAATTCGCCATACAATACTCTCTTCCGCGCGCACCCATCTCGATGCGGGACTCGCACGGAAGCTGAGCAAGTCGCCTCACGGCATCTGCCAATCCTTCGGCATCTTCGGCTCCGCAACACACTCCGCACTGGGCGTCATCCACCACACGCTCCGTCTCGCCACCAATCGCAGCCACGATCGGCCTTCCAGCCGCCATGTACGACTGGATCTTCCGCGGGAGCGTCCAGGCAAGCATCTCGTCAGACGAGAATGTGGCAGCCATCGCGTCGGAGGCAGCATAGTAAGAAGGCATCTCAGCGATGTCGTGTCTACCGTGAAACGTCACGTTTCCAACGCCAAGCTCTTCTGCAAGTTTAACGCAGGCACTCAGCTCGGACCCGGATCCCACAACATGAAAAGCGAAGTGTACATCGTCATTCAAGAGCGCCGCTGCCCGCACCAAGGTCTGCACCGACTGCGCCGCGCCCACATTGCCCGCAAACGTCACATTGAACCTCGACGGGTCATAGTCCTCCGGAACAGGACCAGTATTAGAAGCGAAAAACCCTTCCTCAGCATACTGTGGAAGGAGGGCAGCTTCAATTCGATGGCCAAGCAGGTCGCTCAGGTAGTCGACGAACAACGGCGAAGTGACCGCCAGTCTGTCAGCCTTCCCATACATATCGCTCGATACCTTAGCATAGTGCTGGTAAACCGCCGATCCCTTCTTAATGCCACCCGCCAGGAGGCATTAAGGCCAGATATCGACCACATAATGCAACAGAGGAACGCCCGTGCGTTCAGCAAAGGCTATGGCAGGGCGAGCTTGCATGACCGGAGACGTCTGGAAAGAGACAACCGCGTCGAAGTTCGAAGGAAGCGTCCGCTGCGTTTTCTCCCCACTTCGCGCGAAGCTGTAATAGTTCAAAACACGGTGAACTGGATCATGCTTGCGAGGCACGAGCGGCACACGAACGATTTCGACGCCATTACGTTGCTGAAACGCGTTTTTCCTGTTTTCATAGCCCGAGTAGATATCACCCTCAGGATAATTCGGAGTACCCGTCAGCACGGTAACCCTATGACCGCGCTCGACAAGAGCCTCGCAGATCTCCGAGACATTGAACGGCTCAGGCCAGTAGTGCTGGCTCACCATCAGAATGCGCATTACGCTGCGCGCCCCCCGCTTGGAGA
>USJN01000196.1 GCA_900554945.1 uncultured Coriobacteriaceae bacterium
GTGGGAGCCGCGCATTGAGGACGCGGCAGCTCCAAGCGAGCTAATTTCCTATGGAGAAGGAGGGGCCATGTCAAGAGATTCGTTAGTCGAGAAGTACAACGAGCGTCACGACGGTGTCGATTACTTCTACACCACGTGCCACAACAACGGCTGCTGGGATGCCACGTGTTTGATCAAGTGCGGCATCAAAGACGGCAAAGTCGTCTCGATCGAGCCCGATGATTCCGTGAACGCGGGCATCGCGCGCGAAGACGACGACGAGAACGCCGTCCAGACCGGCATGCTGCAGGCCCGCGCGTGCCCGATGGGTCATGCGTGGCGCCAAGAACTCTACTCCGAGAACCGCCTGCTCTACCCGATGAAGCGTGTGGGCGAGAAGGGCAGCGGGCGCGGCCACTTCGAGCGCATTTCCTGGGACGAGGCGCTCGACACCATCGCCGAGAAGATGCGCGTCATGGCGAAGGAGAACCCCGACCATCCCTGGCTGTACTACTGCTACTACGTTGCGTTTGAGAGCTCCGACTTCCCGTTCGCGTCGTACATGCCGGGCACCATCACCGGCTGGGGCGACCACTCCACTTCCGGCAGTGCCGCCGCAGAAGACTTCCATCTGGGCGTTCGCCTGACAGACTGCCTGATCAAGGGCACCTCCGATGCCTATCCAGGATTCGAGGCACCTGACCTTTTGAACTCCAAGCTCGTGGTCCTGTGGGGCTTCGACCCGATGGTCTCCTGGTTCGGCATGGTGCCGTATTACATGAAGCTAGCACAGGAGCGCGGCTGCAAATTCATCCTCATCGACCCCGTATACAACGTGAGCGCCGAGGTCCTAGGCGCCCAGTGGATTCCCATCCGCCCGGGCACCGACACCGCGTTCGGCCTGGCCGTGGCACACGTTCTCTACACCGAAGACCTCTACGACCATGACTACGTCGCCAAGTGGGTCGAGCCTGAGGGTTTCGAGGAGTGGCGCAAGTACATCGTAGGCGACGTCGACGGCGTCGTGCACGATCCCGAGTGGGCCGAGCCCATCACCGGCATCCCCGCCGAGACCATTCGCGAATTCGCGCGCTACTACGCGAAGATGAAGCCCGTCCATCTCCACCAGATGTACGGCGTCTCCAAGCGCAACCTGGGCGACTACGCGGCAGCAGTCGCAATGCTGCTCCAGGCGATGACCGGCAACCTCTCCATCCCCGGCGGCTGCGAGGGCGGCGGCGCCAACCTGGTTACCCAGCCTCGCATTTTCGCGCCTGTCCCCAATACGGGCCAGATTCCGGGCGATGTCGTCAACCCGATCACGAACAACAACAACAAGGTGACCGAGCTCATGCACTGCCAGAGGCTCTACGCCACCGGCGAGATCACCGAAGACGAGTTCCGCCGCCGCATCGGCTGCCCACCAGACAGCCCCTTGCCGTGCCTGAAGATGGCCATCATCCCGAACAACTACATCAACAACCAGCACAACGTCGCCAAACGCATGAAGGGCTTCGCCAACATGGAATTTTCCTGGGGTTGGCAGTACTTCAACGACCAGCCGTCCATGGAGTTCCTCGACATCGTGCTGCCCTCGCCGATCATCCAGTTCGAGTCGACCGACATGCACTTCTTCGGCATCAACCGCTTCTGGGGCTCGCCATCAGGCATGATGAACTACTTCCTGTTCGCCGGCAAGGGCGTGAACCCTCCGGGAGAGATCCGCTCGAAGGACTGGGTCTGGATGGAGCTGGCGCGCCGCCTCGGCTTCGCGGACAAGTACAACCCCAAGATGCTCGACGTCACGGATTGGCGCGAGTGGGACGAGCAGGTCATCGAGCGCATCTACAAGCCCGCCTACGAGGAATGGGCGAAAGACGAGACTGGCATCTTGGCCTACAACGGCATCGAGCCGCGCCCATGGGAGGAGTTCGTGAAGCTGCCGATCGTGCGCGTTCCCGGCGAACCCGGCGAATGGTTCTATCCCTTCAAGAACACCGTTGAGTGGGATCGCTCGCCGTTCAAGACTCCATCCGGCAAGATTGAGTTCGAGAGCTCGTATGTCAAGAACAACGACCTCACCAAGACGCGCTACGGCGGACTCTACGACGCCTACCCGCGTTGGCAGCCGACCTACCAGGACCTACCCGCCAACGACAGCTACTACCACCCCTGGACGCAGAACTACCCGCTGTCCATGGTCACGCCGGTTTCCACGTATCGCCAGCACTCCGCCAACGACCAGAATCCTTGGCTCAAGGGCGATTGCTACGAGCACATGGTCCGTATGTCCCCGGCTGACGCCGCCGACCGCGGCATCAAGACGGGCGATCGCGTGCTGGTCTACAACCAGTTCGGCGAGGTTGAGATCACCGCATACGTTTCCTCCAAGCTGCTCCCCGGCACGGTTTCCATCGCCCATGGCGAGTGGTCCAAGTTCGACAACGTCCGTAAGACGAAGCTCATGCCCTACGGCATCGACACCGCGGGCAACTGCAACTTGCTCATCGGCGACACCCATCTGCCGCACATCGTCGGCGCGCTGCTGACGGCAGGCTTGGTTGAGATCAGAAAGGTAGGGGAATAACCATGACCCAGTACGGATTCTTCTTTGACCAGAGCCGCTGCTATGGCTGCAAGGCATGCTCCGTCGCATGCAAGGACTGGTACGACATCGCGCCCGGCCCTGAGAAGTGGATGAGCGTGTACATGTGGGAGAAGGGGCGCTTCCCCAACCCCTCAATCGGCATCCTCGCCTTCAACTGCGGCCACTGCGACAACCCCGTTTGCGCTGCGGCCTGCGAAAACGGCGCAATCTTTAAGGAAGACAAGTACGGCGCCGTCCTGATCGACCAGGACAAGTGCAAAGGCGATCGCCATTGCTTCGAGGCCTGCCCCTACGGCGCGCCCAAGTTCGCCAGCGACGAGCCGGGCACGAAGATGAGCAAGTGCACCATGTGCATCGACCGCCTGGAAAACGACCAGCTGCCGCTGTGCGTGGCATCGTGCCCCATGCGCGCCCTCGACTTCGGCCCGATCGACGAGCTTCGCGAGAAGTACGGCGACGTGAGCCAGATCGAGACCATGCCGAGCCCGACTTTGACCAACCCGAACTGGGTCGCGAAGGCCAATCCGCCCAAGGAGCAGCTCATTCCTTACGATGCCGTGAAGGCCATCGAGTTGACGAAGCCGCGCACCGGCACCGACGACGTGTTCGAGGGCGACCTCGCGAGCGTCACCGAGTTCGATGCCGACGTCGCGTGCATCTCCGAGCTTCGCATGAAGAACGCCACGGTTGCCGAGGTCATGGCAGCCACCTCGAGCGACCAGGGTTAGTCCCCCTTTAAGCAGCGGCAGGGGTGCGGGATCGCACGTGCGCGGCCCGCACCCCCCAAGCCGCCGAACGATTGCCGCCCGCCTCGACTTCGGGCGGCGGAATGGAGTTAAAGATGGAACTGACACTCCAACACGCCGGCATCTACTGTCGCGATATCGACGAGTCGATCGCCTTTTACGAGGATGTCCTCGGCTGCAAGCTCCTTTTCAGATCAGACGCCATGGAGGGCGACAAGCCGCTCAAGATGGCGTGGATGAAGGGAATGGGCACCGCGTTCGAGCTGCTCGAGTGCGAGGACAAAACGACGTGCAATAAAGCTTGCGAATGCTTGAACCACCTGGCGCTTCGCGTCGCGAATATGGACGAGTTCGTCGCTTTCCTGGGCGAGAAGGGCATCGCTATCGAAGCCGGCCCGTTCGACCCACCGCTTGAGTTCGACCGCCCGCTCAGAGCCGAGGACGACGACCTGTTCTGTGTGTTCGGCGATGCCGGCACGCAGCTGCGCATCATGTTCTTCCGCGGCCCTGGCGGCGAGCGCTTCGAGGTCCTCCAGGACAACA
>USJN01000197.1 GCA_900554945.1 uncultured Coriobacteriaceae bacterium
CTTGACTATATACTTATAAATAAATAACCTAAGTATCGGTACATCGAAAAGGGATATGACGATGCGTGCTTGGTTTGAATTCGCGCAAGCCGGAGCTGCTTCGCAAAACGATGTGCTGCGGGCCTTCGCCTTTCGGCGGGGCTCGTATTCGACCACTTAATGGGAGGAACACATGAAGAAGCAGGTACGCTTGGTGCTGTCCGCCGTGCTCGCGCTCTCGCTCGTCGGGGCGTTCGCGATGTTCGGCTGCTCCAGCAACAACACCACTACGGAGAAGAAGGACGATGCCGCCAAGACCGAGCAGGCCGAGCCGGTTGAGCTCCAGGTCTTCGCCGCAAACTCGCTCTCCAAGGCCATGGAAGACATCCAGAAGGCCTACATCGAGGACGGCCACGACAACGTCACCTTCAAGGACACGCAGTACAAGTCTTCCGGCGAGCTCAATGAGATGCTTGGCGCTGGCTCTTATGCCGACCTGCTTATCTCCGCTTCCAAAGGCTCCATGGACACCGCGGTTTCCAAGGGCTATGTGGATGAGTCCACGCGCGTCGATATGTTCAAGAACGATCTCGTGATGGTGTCTAAGGAAGGCGCCGAGATGAAGGACGTCACGCTGCAGGACATCGCTGATGGCAAGTACACCATCTGCGTCGGCGACGACTCCGTTCCGGCTGGCAACTACGCTGCTCAGTCTCTCTCCACCGTTGGCGTGTACGCGCCGGCTGGCGACGACGAGGGCAAGACCGGCAAGGACATCACCGGAAAGGGCGGTTCCTACAACACCGACATGGTGAAGGACGGCAAGGTCGTTCTGGACACCTCCGTCGGCAACGTCTGCAAGCATGCGCAGTCCGGCGACGTCGACATCGCGTTCGTGTACACCTCCGATGTGTATCGCTTCGGTGGCGTGCAGGTCGTCGGCACCGTTCCGGCCGATACCCACAAGAACATCGTGTACCCTGGTGCCATCACCAAGGACTGCACGAACGTTGAGGCGACCCAGGAATTCCTGGATTGGTGCCTGAACAGCGAGAAAGCTCAGAAGATTTGGCAGGACTGGGGCTTCGAGTTGGCGTAGTATAATCTTCGCTAAGAAGGTTCGTCTTGAAGTAGCAATCTG
This sequence comes from uncultured Coriobacteriaceae bacterium, assembly GCA_900554945.1. Taxonomy (GTDB): domain Bacteria; phylum Actinomycetota; class Coriobacteriia; order Coriobacteriales; family Eggerthellaceae; genus Ellagibacter. The sequence continues at coordinate 1,121 of USJN01000197.1, forward strand.
GGGATGGGCGACGCGAATCGCTCATCCCCTTTCTTGTCCATGGGTGCAAGGAGAAGGGGTTCCATGCGCGCGAGAAAGTTTATCGCAAGTCTTGCTCTGTCGGCCGCGCTCGCGGTTGGCGCGCTGCCGAGCGCGGCGTTCGCCGATGACGCGCTCGGCGATGTCGACAGCCCGCGAACGCCGACTGCGGCGACGCCAACGTCGGGCACGTCCGATTCGGCTTCGGGTGAGTCTGCGCCGGATGCCGAGGCAACGACGGACGGCGTCGAAGTGTCGAGGGAGGGCTCGGCGGCTCTGAAGGACGGGGCAAGCTTTGCGATAGGCGATTTCTCGCGTGCGCAGAAGGGCTCGAACCGTGCGATCGATGGCGCGTATTACGGGTATTCTTACCTGGTTGGCCAGGAAGAGGGCGCATTCGTGCAGGTGGTTGCGGCTGACAAGTACGTCGTCGCCTACGTTCCCGCTGCCGCGGCTGCGAAGCTCGGCCTCGATGTGCAGAGCGCATCCGACCAGGCGCAGCTGAAAAGCTACTTCGTCGCGCTCGACGAGGGGCAGGCCATGGGGTCGGCCAAGCTCTCCGAGTACGACACGTGGTACTTCACAAGCGACACGACGTTCGACAAAGATGGTGTTCGATTCACGTTTGACCAGGTCATCAATGGCAATGTCTACGCAAGCGTCATCGGCGTCGACGGGTCTGACCTCACCGATTCGGAGAATTCCCTCTACATGAAGCCGTCGTTCGGGGACTTCGGCAAGCTCACCTCGCCTGACGCGGTGAGTATCGAGAAGGCCCCCGAGGGGCTCGCCGCCGTGGGCGAGTTCCTGTCGAACCTCGACTGGAGCCCTCTGTGGGTCTCGCTTCGCACCACGGGCATCGCCATCGTGTTCATCGTCATCTTAGGTCTTTTGGCGGCGTATTTCTGCCTGAACCTCTCCCCGCGCGCGAAGAGCATCTTCGACGCCATCTTCACCATCCCGATGGTGCTGCCGCCTACGGTGTGCGGCTTCATCCTGCTGTTCGTATGCGGCTCGAACACGGCGTTCGGGCAGTTCTGGATCGACATAGGCTTCCCGCTGATCTTCAGTCCCGTAGCCTGCGTCATCGCGGCTGTGGTCGTGGCGTTCCCGCTCATGTACCGCAATGCGCTCGGCGCGTTCGAGGGGCTTGATCGCAACATGCTCGACGCCGCCCGCACGCTTGGCTGGTCGAACGCGAAGATCTTCCGCAAGCTGATGCTGCCCCTGTCGTGGAGCTCGATTGCGGCGGGCATGGTGCTCGCCTTCGCCCGCGCGCTCGGCGAGTTCGGCGCGACGCTGTTCATGGCGGGCAACTACATCGGCATCACGCGAACCATCCCAATCGCCATCTATTTCGAATGGATGAACGGCAACGATTCCACCGCGTGGTTCTGGACGCTTGTCATCATCGTGTTCAGCCTGATCGTCATCGTGTTCATCAACCTGTGGTCCAATCACACCACGAAGTACCGCAAGAGGGAGCAGAAGTAGATGAGCCTTGAAGTAGACATTCGCAAGAAGTTCAAGGGCTTCGAGCTGCATAACGCGTTTTCTGCAGGCACGGAGACGCTCGGTCTTTTGGGCGCATCCGGTTGCGGCAAGAGCCTCACCATGCGATCAATCGCGGGGATCGAGCGACCCGATTCGGGGAAGATCGTCGTGAACGGCACGGTGTTCTTCGACAGGGCGCCGGGCAAGAAGGCCAAGGTCGACCTGACGCCGCAGCAGCGCAAGACCGCGCTTCTCTTTCAGAATTACATGCTGTTCCCGAACCTGACCGTCGCTCAGAACGTGGCTGCGGGCATCGGCAAGGACGTGAGCGCGGCCGACCGCGATGCCGCCGTGGCATGCGAGCTCAAGCGCTTCGGGCTCGAAGGCTTCGACAAGCGCTACCCGGCGCAGCTCTCCGGCGGCCAGCAGCAGCGTGTCGCCTTAGCGCGCATGCTTGCGGCGCGCCCGGGGATCCTCATGCTTGACGAGCCGTTCTCCGCGCTCGACGCGCACCTGAAGAGCGTGCTCGAGCAGAACCTCGTGAGCTTGTTCGATGCATTCGACGGCACCATCCTGTACGTGAGCCACGACATCGACGAGGCGCTTCGCTTCTGCGACCGCATCGCCGTGGTGGAGGATGGCCACGTCATGGAGATCGGCACGGGCGACGACTTGGTGAACAACCCGCAGAGCCAGGCGGGTATTAAGCTTTCGGGGTGCAAAAACGCGACGCGGGCGGAATACGTGGACGCCCATCACGTGCGCCTGCCGCGCTGGGGCATCACGGTGGAGACGTCCCGCGAGGTGCCCCGGGACGTCAAGTGCCTGGGTATGCGCGCTTTCTACCTCGAGCGAGCTGAAGGCCCTGGCGAGAACGTCTACCGCGTGCGCGTCGACCGCGTGAGCGACTCGCGCTTCGAGCGCACGGCGCTTTTGGGATTTGTGGGAGTCAACCGCGACGAGAAGGAAATCCTCGATCGCAACGAGGACGAGATGAAGTACCTGCACCAGCACATGTTCTGGCGCGTGGACAAGCTGCGGGCCGATGAGGCGAGCCTTCCCAACGAGGGCGAGGAGCTGTGGATCCGCATCCCGAAGGATCGCGTCTACCTCGTGTCGCGGTAGCGTTAGCGCTCATTGGATGTGCGGTTGGTTGTGACTCGCTTTCGGGGGCAGGGCGTGTCCCGCGCGCAGTTCCGCAGCGCAGCGAGGACTGTTTG
>USJN01000198.1 GCA_900554945.1 uncultured Coriobacteriaceae bacterium
ACGCTTCGGCCCGATATGTCCTATTTCTTCTCGAGGATAAATATATTCTTGACGTGGAATAATTGAAGGGTTATTCTTCTAATCGTTCCAAAGATTTCTCCTCACTCCACTCGTCCGAGAACAAGGCCGCCTCCCCCGCGGCCTTTTCTCGTTTCTGAGGGTGATTTGCGCGGCGCGTGCGGTCGGTCGCGCCGTGGCGGGCACGGGGTGCGCACGAATGGCGCGTAGGTTGCGAGGCGCGTGCGGGAAGGAGTCTCGCTCGTCGGAGGGGCTGCGGCGCTTGCTGGGAAATCGACGGGCGAGATTTCTCTTATTTCCCCAGACGGGGAAGCTTCTTGAACAGCGCCCAGGCGCGCTGCTTTCCCTCGGGGGTCTCAAGCATGCTCTCCAAATCCCGAAACGCCACGGCGTCGCGGCAGAAGATGCGGCTGGCCTCGTCGACAGGGACGTTTTGCCGATAAGCGCGCGCGAGCCGGGCGGCTGCCGCGGCGTCCGTCGCTACGACTGCAAGCGGATCGATTCCTTCCACAAGGGTGAACAGGTCGATATCGCCGAGCGGGATATCGTCGACGGCGAGGGTCACGAAGGCCAGCGCGCCGCCGTAGCCGAGGGCGGCCATCGAGCTTTCGAGGGCATGCTGCGCTGTCTCGCTTGCCTTGCGGGATCCGATTGCGCAAGCGAGCGTCGTGCGCGATCCCGACACGTAGTCGGCATACAAGTCCCAAACGAGGTTGCCGTTTGCCTCATAAATGTTACTTCTTGTGGATTCTTTCACATCAATCCCCCGTTGCGTGGCCTGAAGGGGTATACCTGAACCCATGATAGCAAGAAACAAAGTGCCGGGTTTGCGATTATGCGCGAGGTGCGCCTATTCGCCCGACGCGATGAAGGAGGCTGTTTATGTGCACGAACGGTATTAACACGGGTCAATTCTCCCAGATGATCGATCAGATCGACGACCACATCAAGCTGGAGCGCCGCTGGGCCCATATGCTTGCCCACCAGGCGGGCGACGCCGGCTTTGCGCAGACGAACGAGAAGCTCCACAACGTGCAGGCGCTGCTCGACGACGTGCGCGCCATGCTCGACGAGGCGAAAGACGCGCTCGAGGATGACGCGGAAAACGCTCCTGGTGTCACCGTCAACCTCGTGTAAGCGGCGCGCATCATGAGCAATGACCTCATGCGCTTCTCGGTGGCGATGCCCGAGGAGCTTTTGATGCGCTTCGACCAGCTGGTCGCTCGCCGTGGTTTGGCGAAGAACCGCAGCGAAGTGGTGCGCGACCTGGTGCGCGATGCGCTCGTCGAGGACGAGTGCGCGACGCCTGGCGTGGAGGTGATGGGCACGCTGACGATCGTGTTCGACCATCATGCGTCGGATGTGCAGGAGAAGCTGCACAACATCCAGCACGACTACTTCGGCAACATCGTGTCCACGCTTCACGTGCACCTCGATCAGCATCATTGCCTGGAAGTGGTGATCCTGCGTGGCGAGACCGGGCTCGTGCAGACCATCGCGAACCTGATCCTTGGCACGAAGGGCGTGAAGAACGGGCGACTGGTCCTCACCACTGCGGGCGAAGGATTGTAGAAGGGCTTTCGCGAAGGGCCCCGCAAAGGGTTCCCGCAAGGAGCTCTCATAAAGGAAAAAGACGCGAGAAGCGCCCAGGTGGCGGCCTATTCGGTCGCAGCCTGGGCGCTTCGTCTTGTTCACGCTAGTCTTTGGTCGGGAAGAACGGGCAGCCTTCCTTGAGGCACTCGGCGTTTCTCGTGTAGAACGCACAGGTCACCTTTTCAGGAGTCTCCATTTCCACGCCGTGCATCTCCTTGGCGAAGGCGACGCCCTCGAGAATCGCTGTGAAGCCCGTGCGCTTGCAACAGCGCGGACCTCCCAAATCGGCGAGCTTTCCCAAGATGCGCGAGGTCAAACGCTGCGTCTGCGCCCAGGGGTCGTGCGTCATGGGCGTCGATCCGGAAACGATAGACCACCACTGCCCGGCACTTGTCGCGGCGCCGCACGTGCCCCAGAACCCGCAGGTGCCGCCCGGCACGAGAAGTGAGCGCTTCTGCAGCTCGGCGAGCGCCTTGTCCAAGTCGATGTCGCCGCCAGCGTTCTTGTAGGCGGCCATGAGCGAAGCCCCGATGAGGGTGTGGTGCTCGGGCCCGTTCGGGTAGATCGACTTGTCGCTCATGATCTTCTGCGCGATGCGGATGGGATTCTTCGAGTCGGTTTCGCGGCATACGGCTATGATGTGCTCGACCCCGCCCGCGCGATGGCATGCGTCGCACACGTAGTGGCCCTCGACGCAGACGGAATGCCCTGTCTCCTTCTTGCCGCAGATCTGGCAGGTGACGTCTTGCGCCTCCTCGAAGTAGGCAAGCGGCTCCCCGCATACCAGGCAAATTCCCTTTCCTGCTGACATAAATCCCCTCTCTCTTGCCTTTACCAGGCTAGTTCCACTTCACCGTCTTGCGAACGAGAAGCCCCACCAGGAAGTCCAAAATGGTGACAACGATCCCGACCATGATAATGCCCGCGACGACGTTCGTGTAGTTCGCGTAGTTCGTGTAGTTGATGACGAAGTACCCAAGCCCGCTCGTGGCGCCGTACATCTCGGCCATGACCAGCATCAACATGGCGGTTGGCAGCTGCGTTTTCAGCCCGGTCGCAACTGTGGGGTACAGATACGGCAGAAGAACCTGGAAGATCATCGTGGGCGTGGAAAGCCCCATCATGCGCGCCGAGTCGAGCATCCTGAATGGTCGATCGCCCGTTTCTGCTGTTTGCCTTCTGTCCGAGCGACGATTGCGCCCTTGTCGTGCGTTCTGGCGTATGATAAGGCAAACTAAGAAATCGCTTCATCCACGAAGGGGGATTCATGTCCAAGAAGGAAAAGAAGCAGAAGCTGGGAAAACTCGCCCAGGCGGCGAAGCGCGCGCGAAAGGGTAAGGCGTTGGCTGGCGAGTGCTCGTGCAGCCAGCCCACCGAGCGAGCAATCGTCGCATTCGACCAATGGCAGCCCTCGCCTGTGCCCGCCGCGGAATCGGCAACGCTTCCGCCCTATAGCTCGGATGCGTCTTACAGCTGCTCCGACGATGCCTACGCCGGGCGTAAGAAGACGGTTGTCGTCGACTTTCTGTACCTCGACCTAACGGTATGCGAGCGTTGCCAGGGTGCTGACAAGCGCGTCGAGCGTGCGGTCGAGCTGTGTCGCCCAGTGCTTGCTGCGTGCGGCTACGATATTACGCTGAACTCGGTAAACGTCGACAGCGAATGGCTTGCCGAGCAGTACGGCTTCTACAGTTCGCCAACCGTTCGCGTGAACAACGTCGACATCTGCCCCTCCATTGAGGAGAACGACTGCGACTGCTGCAGCGACATCGCTAACTACGATGTCAAATGCCGCCTGTTCCCGTTCAACGGTACGTACTACGAGGTGCCGCCGACGGATCTGCTCGTGCGCGGCATCATGGAGGTCGTGCTTCAGGGCCGCACGGCCGAGCCCGGTGCCGACAAGCCCTACGAGCTGCCCGAGAACCTTGCCGGGTTCTTTGCTGGCAAGCGCAAAAAGGACGCGGAGAATCGTGCTGAACAGGGCGAGGGTGAGAGTTGCTGCGGCGACGGCGGCGAATCCTCCTCGTCGAGCTGTTGATAAGCGACCTGCGGGCGGTCGTCCGCAAAAAGCCTTCAATAATGGTCTTGAGCTGATAAAAGGCAATACAAAGTATTAGATTCAGTCTATTACTTTCAATATATGTAGTAAAATGGTGTTAACAATGCGGGTGCGCAGTTGATGTGCGCCCGCGCTGCATGTTTAGGGAAAGTA
>USJN01000199.1 GCA_900554945.1 uncultured Coriobacteriaceae bacterium
CGGGTGGTTTTTTGCCCGCCGCGCTTCGCGCGCCGTGCAGGCTCACGAGCCTGAACAGAAGACGCTCGATGTCGCGGCGGGCCGGACTCATGATGCGCTCGGAGAGGAACTGCAGGAACTGGTCGGGCGTCCAGGACGTTTGGCCGTGGGTGTACAGGCCGACCGTCGTGTTGAAGCGCGGCTCCGCGAAGCGCACCGATAAGTCGGGCACGACGAGGCCGACGACATCGTCGTTCCATTTGAGGTATCGGAAGGCTGCATCCATTGGGGTCTCGTTTCGCGCAAGGACGTTGCACTATGCGAGATTATCTCCAAAGAGCGGCCATCCGCGCCCCAAACCGTATCCGCGTCAAAAAAAAGACCCCGCCGGAAGGCAGGGTCGGGAAGTTCATGGAGCGGGCGACGGGACTCGAACCCGCGAATACAAGCTTGGGAAGCTATTTCCATCCCGAGCTCCATTTCCGAGAAAACCGCTCGTCACCTGCAAAATCGCTTTTAGAGTTTAGCGCATGGCGAGAAGTTCGTCAAAAAGTTCGTCAAATTTCAACTGTTTTCAAAACTGGACATCTGCAAGAGAAAAATCGAAGGGCACCGACAAACGCCGATGCCCTTCGTTGATTGCTGGAGCGGGCGACGGGACTCGAACCCGCGGTACAGGCTTGGGAAGCCTGGGCCTTACCACTTGGCGACGCCCGCAATTCATTCGCTGACTAAACGCAGCGCTTGAATTATAACGCATCCCAGGCAAAACGCAGCGGAATACAAAAGTTCCAAAACTATGCGGCCTGCGGCAGCGATTCGAGCCGTGAGACGTACCTGTTGGATAGCTCCCTGCTTGTCGAGGGGATGTAGCCCACATAGAGGTCGAGCGTATAGGACGGCGACGCGTGTCCGAGGATGACGGAGATGGTCTTGATGTTCTCGCCGCGAGCGAGGTTGATGGTGGCGAACGTATGCCGCAGCGCGTAGGGGCGCACGCCCTCGAACCCCACCTTCTCCACGAACCTTTGCCACTGCTTCTTGAGCACGTTGTAGGTGAGGGGCTTGTCAAGTTCTCCCACGAGAGGCGTGCTTGGGCCGGGCCTGATGCCCATGGCGCGCAGGCGTCTGCTCTTCTCCTCTATCCATCTGCCTATCTCGCGGGAGGTGTAATCGTCGATAGGAACCGTGCGGTACGACGAATCGGACTTCGTATACTCAACGATTTCCGCCGTCCCGTGTTCGAGCGACCCGGTGATTCTCGCCGAAGGGACGCCGCCGACGTTGACGCCGCCCATCTTCAAAGCGAGTGCTTCCTCGGGGCGCATCCCGCTGGAGAAAAGGGCGAGGCACGCCACCTTGAAAGGCGACAGGGGAAGCGCCTTCACTTCGTGGAGGAACCGCGCCGCATCCTCCTCCATGAGAGGGTCGATGAGCGGGCGGCTCTTCTTGAAGTTCTTGGAGAGGAAGCGCGCCTTCGCCACGTTCTTCTGCACGAGCTCCCTATCCAGCGCGTCGTTGAGGATCTCGCGGCAGAATTTGAGGATTTTGTGCTGCATATCGGGCCCGGCAACGCGCGGGGAGCCGAGCGGCTTCTTCTTCCGTCGATTCCCCTCGCGCACCGCCTGCTCGCGTTTCCTTTTCCATTCCTCCACGCGCTCGTTTGCCCACCGCCGCGAAATCTCGGGCACCTGAAGCAGGCATCGCTCCACGTCCATCGCCGTCAAATCGCGAAGGGGGATAAGCCCTATTACCTCACGCAGGTACTCGGCGTATCGCCGCTCGTTGGCTAGGGTTTGCCTTCCTATGGCCCCATTGCTGCGGAGCGCAATGTAACGCTCAACGTACTCTCCGAAAGGCGTTGCGGGACTCAGCGGTGAAACGTCTTGCGCCCCAATGCCCACCCCCGTCGTCCTATCTTCAAGCATTCTGTTGGCATCTTCCTCGAACTCGGCGATGCGCGCCCTGAGTTCTTCGCGCTTGTTGCGGGCGAACACCGTCCGCGACAGCTTCTTGCGCCCCATGACCCCCTGGAACTCGGCGGGCACCCTGATGCGCAGTTCGTAGGCGGTCGCTTTCGGGTCGTCGCGCTTCCTGCGGGGAAGCCCCTTCGCCTTCCTCGCCTCATCGAGATCCACGGGCTTGTCGCATTTGAGCGTCTTCGTCATTCTCTCCTCCATCTTCGCGCCTGTTCAGATAGCGTAGGAGGCAGAGCTTGGGAACCAGCCACTTCGACCCGAACTTGACCCCGCGCATCTCGCCCGCCGCCAACAGCTTCCTCACGCCCTGCGACGTGAGGCCCGTGAACTCGGCTATCTGGCAGGGGGTCATCATGTAGGGGTACGGTTCGAGCGCGGGCAGGAACAGCCCGCCAGGGTCGGCCCCGCAAAGCGCCTCGTCGTCAAACGCCGCCTCCGCGCGACGCTCATAATGAGCCATTTCGGCAGAGCGCGAAACGATGCGATTTTCCGCATCGCATGCTTGACAAGGGACGAAAGGCCGCGCGGTCATCTCCTCACGACCTTGTAGTCGTAGCCCGTGCGGGTATTGCAGATGGTGCAGGGCTCGCGTTGCTCCTGCTCGAAGTCCGCGCGCCACACCAGGTAGTCGTCCGAGTCGCAGAACGTCTGATGGCACTTCCTGCACAGCGTGAGCAGCATGAAGTCGTCTCCCGGCCCTTTGAGCCCCAGGCTCACGGCGAGTGCAGCGTCCACAAGCCTCATCTGCTCGGCGCCGATGTGCCCCGCCCTCCCGCGCAGGCGCAGCTTGTCGATGGTGCGCAGCTGCTCCAGGAGGGCGACCGAGCCCTCCCTGAGCCCGGCCGACGCGGGCACGGGTACGTGCACGGGGAGGTTCGCCTTGGGCTTGCCGGTTATGGCGGCGACGATGATAGTTTTGCTGCGCCTGTTGCCCGCATCGTTTTGCACGACGAGGACGGGACGCGTGCCTCCCTGCTCGCATCCCAGAACGGGGTCGAGGAAAGCGAAAAACACATCGCCCCTGCGCGGATGGTCGTCCATGAGGCACCTCCTTCGTTTCGATATGTAACTGCGGCCGAGAGTCGGGGTCGTCCGACCCGCGGCCGCCTGAAACGCCGCTTCCGCGGCTCCCGCTCGCCCACGAGGCCCCTCATGGCGTGGCGCGCTCTTGACCTTGCAAGGGCGGGCGGGTATGGGGCTGTCAAGGTTCCATCGAGGGATTTCCTCCCTCATAGAGACGGACAGCTAGGTGGGCGAAACGGAACCCCGCACGGAGAAAAACACTAGAAACCGGAAGAGAGAATCTCTTTCAGGTTCTCTCGCGCAAGACTGATGCTGCGTCTCACTGCGCGATCGGAGCACCTCTCTACTTCGGCTATCTTCGCCGTGGGCATACCAAGCAAGTGCCTCATCAGAAAACGCCTGCGTTGTGCGGCGGGTATCTGCTGGAACGCTTGAAACAGCGCTTCGGATTCCAGTTTCTCCATAAAGATTAACTCTGGGTCTTTTTCGGGATTGTTAGGGGCAAGAGAGGCTTCGTCCATCGACGCCAAGTGTAGTGAGTGTCTTGTCTCGCGGCGCTCCGTTCGCCAGAACTCACGCTGAAGTTCCTCTATGCCCTCGAATACTTGCCTGGGCAGATTTATCTCGGTTCGTTTGCCGTCGGGCGTCCTCACCACAATGCGATATTGGGCTTGGGAGTCGTCAATGTTCCTGCTTTCGTAAAATCGGGCCATATATTGCTCCTTCGGTTCAGACCCGCAGGAGCAACCGGCCGAAAGCGCAAAAAAGGACGGGCAGGACGTTTGGCTCCTGTCCGTCTGGCGGATCGGCGGGTATTTATTTACAT
>USJN01000200.1 GCA_900554945.1 uncultured Coriobacteriaceae bacterium
CATTGAACCATTTATTCCTTGCAGAGTGTTTTAGCTGTGATATATTTTCGCAGCTAAAATATTTAGGATGAAAAAGATGAGGAAGAAAGGGGTTTGCTGCGTGGAACAATCCATTGAGGAATTGAAGCAGCGGCTCTTTGAGGCCACGAGGCGCGTGCGCAAAAGCCGTTCGCACCGGCCTTTGCCTGAGGGCATCACACCGGCCGAGGGCTTCGTTTTGATGTCGATTTCGCAGCTTATGTCTGACGGAAAGCGCGTCCGGTCGGGCGATATCGCCAAGCGTGGCCACAACACTCCGAGTGCGACGTCGCAGGCATTGAGGTCGCTTGAGGAGAAGGGCTTCATCACAAGGCATCGCGACGAGGGCGACAGCCGCGGTGTCACGGTGCGGTTGACGGAGCTCGGCTGGAAATACGAGCAGATGAACAGGCGTATGCACGATCGTCGCCTCGAGGACCTTCTCGAGTTCCTCGGGGCAGACGACGCGCGCGAGTTCGCTCGCATCGCCGAGCGCTTGTCCGACTTCGAGAGTACCCACCCTTGGAGCGCCTATGTCGAGGGACCTTGCGAGCTTAAGGGCGATTCTACGCGGAAGGAGCCTTCGCAAGAGGCTTTCGCAGGAAGCGGTTCGGGGGAAGGCGGCGAGCGATGCGAATAGCCAAAAACCTTGCTCACCATAAAATCGCGGTGCTGCTTATCGTTGTGCTTCTGGCCGTGCAGGCTTTCTGCGACTTGTCGCTTCCGAGGTACACCTCCGACATCGTTGACGTGGGAATCCAACAATCGGGTGTGGAGCACGCGTCCGCGTCGCAGCTGTCCGCACGCACCCACGACCTCGTGGAGATGATGCTGCCCGAATCTGACGAGCAGCTCTTCGCCGAGGCGTACGACGAGACCGCAGGCGGAGACTATACCCTCACTGAGGTGGGCTATGATCAGCGAGAGGACCTTGACGAGGCGATTGCGCTTCCGCTCTCCGTCGTCCACTATGCCGACCAGATTCCCAATCTCGACCTTGACCAGGTGAAAGTAGCGTTCGATGCCGGGCTTGTGAGCAAAGACGACGTGATGTCCATGCTCGATGAGTCTCGTGAGTCGTTGGGCGATATGGCGGATACGCTTATCGCGCAGCAAGGCATCGCTGCAGCTCGGGCGGAATACGAGCAGCTGGGTGTCGACATGGACGCCATGCAGATGGACTATCTCTTCTTCACGGGCGCCAAGATGCTCATGCTCTCCGCGCTTGGCATGGTCGTGGCAATCGCAATCGGCTTCCTCGCGTCGCGAACCGCGGCAAAGGTGGGACGATCTCTGCGCGGGCGGCTTTTCGACAAGGTCGTCACCTTCTCCGACGCCGAGATTCAATCGTTTAGCGCGGCGTCGCTGATCACGCGCGGGACTAACGATGTCCAGCAGGTGCAAATGGTTACCGTAATGCTGCTGCGCATGGTTCTCTATGCGCCCATCCTCGCAATAGGCGGCATCATCATGATTGCGCGCACCAACCTCTCGATGGGCTGGATCGTCATCGTCGCCGTGCTCGCAATCGCGCTCATCCTCGCGGTGCTCATCAAGGTCGCCATGCCGAAGTTCAAGATCATGCAGAAGCTGATCGACCGCGTGAACCTTGTGTCGCGCGAGATGCTCATGGGCCTTTCGGTCGTGAGGGCGTTCAACCGCGAGCAGCATGAGGAGGAGCGTTTCGACGAGGCGAGCACGCGCCTGATGAAAACGCAGCTTTTCACGAACCGCGTCATGACGTTCATGATGCCGCTCATGATGCTCATCATGAATCTCGTGTCGGTTGGCATCGTGTGGCTCGGCGGCCACGCCATCGACGCGGGCACGCTCCAGACAGGCGACCTCATCGCGTTCATCACCTACTCGATGGTCATCATCATGGGCTTCCTTATGATTGGCATGCTCTCGATCATGCTCCCACGCGCCGATGTCGCAGCCCAGCGTATCGAGGAAGTGCTCGAATGCGAGCCCTCGATCTGCGATCCCGCCCCTACCGATTCCAAGGATGCTGAGCTTTCGGCCTCTTGCGTGCCCGGTGCCGAGGTCGCATTCCATGACGTGTGCTTTCGCTACTCCGATTCCGCCGAGAACGTCCTCGACCACGTTGATTTCACGTGCAAGCCCGGAAAGACCACAGCCATCATCGGCAGCACGGGCAGCGGGAAATCGACTATCGTGAAGCTGGTGCTTCGGTTCTACGACGTCAGCCAGGGAAGCGTCACCATCGACGGCGTCGACGTTCGCGACGTGAGCCAGCACGCGCTGCGCAGGCAGCTCGGCTACGTTCCCCAGAAGGCGTTTTTGTTCAGCGGCACGATTTTGAGCAATATTGCCTACGGGGCAGAAGGCGCCGACGACGAGCGGATTCGCCGCGCGGCCGACATCGCTCAGGCAAGCGAGTTTATCGGCGAGAAGCCCGAAGGGTTTGAAAGCCCCATCGCTCAGGGAGGCACGAACGTCTCTGGCGGCCAACGGCAGCGCCTCGCTATCGCGCGTGCGCTTGCGACCGACGCGCGCGTCTTCCTCTTCGACGACAGCTTCAGCGCGCTCGACTACAAGACCGACGCCGCGCTTCGCCATGAGCTTGGTGCCCGCTTGGGCGGCAAGACCGTGATCATCGTCGCCCAGCGCATTTCGACCGTCCTCTCTGCCGACCAAATCGTGGTGCTCGATGAGGGGCGTGTCGTCGGCAAGGGCACGCACGCTGAGTTGATGGACAGCTGCGAGGAGTATCGCGAAATCGCCATGTCCCAGTTATCGGAAGAGGAGCTTGCGGGAGGTGGTGCGCGATGAGCGAGAACGCTCAGGATTTGAGGAAAGTGACGCAGCGGCGCCGTCCTCCGCACGGACCGGGCGCGCGGATGATGCCCGGCGAGAAAGCGAAAGATTTCAAGGGAACCATCGCGAAGCTTGTGCGTTTCATGGGCCAATTCAAGGTTTCGCTTGCCGTCGCCATCGTGTTCGCCATCTTCTCTGCGGCCTTCAGCATCGTGGGTCCGAAGGTGCTCTCGCAGGCGACGACCGAGCTGTTCAACGGCATCGTCGCGAAGATCGGCGGCACGGGCGGCATCAACTTCGACGCCATCGCGGGTATCATCGGCGCGACGCTCGCTCTCTACCTTGTCAGCGCGGCTTGCAGCTTCCTGCAGGGATGGATGATGTCGAGCGTGTCGCAGCGCACCTGCTATGGGCTTCGCCGCGCCATCGCCGAGAAGATCGACCGCGTTCCCGTCGGTTACTTCGAGCGCAACTCGATCGGTGACACGCTCTCGCGCATCACCAACGACGTCGACACTCTAGGGCAGAGCCTGAACCAGGGCGTCACGCAGATGATCACGTCGATCACCACGCTCATCGGCGTCGTCGCGATGATGGTCTCGATCAACCTGGTGATGACGGGGATCACGCTTGTCATGCTCCCGGTCTCGCTTGTGCTTATCATGGTCGTGGTGAAGCTCTCGCAGAAGCACTTTCGCGCTCAGCAGGAGAAGCTCGGGGAAATCAATGGGCAAGTCGAGGAGACGTTCTCCGGCCATGCGATTGTGCGCGCGTTCAACCAGGAACAGGCGTGCGAGGAGCGCTTCGAGGAGACGAACGACAAGCTCTACGAGAGCGCGTGGAAATCGCAGTTCCTCTCGGGCCTCATGCAGCCGGTCATGAACTTCGTCGGCAACCTCGGCTACGTAGCGGTGGCGCTCGCGGGCAGCGTGTTCGCGGTGCAGGGTGCCATCACGGTGGGCGACATCCAGGCGTTCATCCAGTACGTGAAGAACTTCACGCAG
>USJN01000201.1 GCA_900554945.1 uncultured Coriobacteriaceae bacterium
CACCGCGCAGCCAAGAAGTGATTTCGTCCTCCACGCCACCACCACGACTACGGCACTCGCAACCAGGGGCATAGCCGCGGGCCATATACCGGCAGCGAACATTCCAGGCGAGAGCAGATCGTTCGCGACGAGCGCGGCAAAGGCCGCCGAGGGAATGAAGCCGAGCGCACGCTCCACGGCGTCGGGCAGCGAGCGCCCCTTCAGAAGAAAGAGCGGCAGCACGCGGCAGGCGAGCATCGTCACCATGCACGACCCCAAGACGATGAAGTACTCCTCCCACGTCATTCGCGCTCACCTCCCTTCTTGCTAGCGCCTTCCCCGCCGACGCACGCCTCCTCGATGCGAGCCTCGTACGCCGCACTCTCGCGCGAGCGCGCAAGACGCACCTGGGACACGCACAAGGCGGCGACAACGCCCGCTACCGCGCCGAGAAGGATCGCGGGGCCGGTGAGCCCCACCAGCTTGAACACGTAGACGCCGAGCATCGCGACCGCGGCGGCAACCACGTTTTCCACATTCGCTTTCTGCGTGCACAGAAGGCAGATGAAGATCGAGGTCATGGCGAAGGAGGCGATCGCGAGCGGGATGCCGATAGCGTTGCCCACCAGCACGCCGACCGTGCACGAGAGCGTCCAGGAGGTGCACGAGAACAGGTTCACGAACAGGGCCCGACGCACCGACCAGCCCCCCTCCTCGAATTTGAGGGTGTTCACGCCGTAGCTCTCGTCGGTCACCGTGGCGGCGAAGAGGAACGCAAGGCGCTTGCGCACGCCGATGCAGTGGGGGGCGAACGCGGCCGAGTAGAGCATCTGGCGCGTGTTCACGAACGACACGCTCGCGATAATGGACGCGATAGGCGCGCCAGCGAGCCACATATTGGGAATCATGAACTGGCCCGCGCCCGAGTAGAACAGCACGGACATGGCGAATACCTGCAGCGCATTGAGCCCGATGGAGTCGCACAGGATGCCGCACGGCACGCCGATGGCGACGTAGCCGAGCACGATGGGGAGCGCCGCGGTGAAGCTGGCTTGCAAATCGGTTTTTAGGTTGGTCATAGCTCTTTACACGTGAAGGGAATGGGGTTCGAACAGGTTCTGGAAGCGGGATTTCGCATAGCGGTCGGTCATGCCGGCGATGTAGTCGGTCGCAGCGCGCACGTCGTCGCCTTCCGAGATGGCGCGGTACTCGACGGGAATCTCGCCTGGGTTCTCGATGTAATAGGAGAAGAGCACATCGATGAGGCGCATCGCCTTCGCCACTTCCTCCATAACGGTATCGCAGGTGTAGACGTTGTCGAAGAGAAACTCGCGCAGCTCGGCCATGGCGTCCCACACGCGCGGCGACAGGCGGATATCGTCTTCGGCAGCCGATGTGCGGACCGCGTCGACCACGAGCGTCTCGATGCGCGAGGAGTGGTCGCACCCGAGCACCTCGTGCGTCGAGGGGGGAAGGTCTCCCTCGCAAAGGACGCCCGCGCGGATGGCGTCATCGATGTCGTGGTTCACATACGCGATGCGATCGGCCACGGCGACGATGCGCCCCTCGAGGGTTTCGGCGCGAACGGGCCCCGTATGGCAGAGTATCCCGTCGCGCACCTCGGGCATGAGGTTCAGACCTCGCCCACCGTTCTCGATCGTCTCGACCACGCGAAGGCTTTGCTCGTTGTGGCGGTACAGGGCGGCAGCCTCGGGACTTTCGGGGTCCACGCCGCGAACGCGGGCGATTGCACGGCACAGCGCGTCCTCGCCCGTGTGGCCGAAAGGCGTGTGCCCCAGGTCATGGCCGAGCGAGATGGCCTCGGCAAGATCCTCGTTGAGGCCGAGCGCCCGCGCGATGGTGCGCGCTATCTGAGAAACCTCCAGAGTATGCGTGAGGCGCGTGCGGAAATGGTCGCCCTCCGCCGCAAGGAAGACCTGCGTTTTATGTGAAAGCCTCCGAAACGATTTCGTATGGAGGATCTTGTCGCGATCGCGCTGGAAGTCGTTTCGCAGGAAATCGGGATCGCTCGAGCGGTCGCGACCGTCGGACTCGTCGGAGAACGCCGCGTCCGGTGAAAGGAGCTCATGCTCGCGGGACTGCTGATCCCCCCTAGTGACGATGCGCATCATTGCTCCTGACCTCGATTTCCCAATTACCCGAAGTGTAGCAGAAGTCGGCGCTATCCGACGCGCGCGGCAACCTCGCGTGCGGCATCTTGGGGCGGAAACACGCCGAACTCGGTGATGATGCCGGAAATAAGCTCGGCGGGCGTCACGTCGAAGGCGGGGTTGTACACATCGACCCTGTCAATCGGCTGCGGCAGGACCTCGCTTGGATCGCGCTCCTCGATGGGGATAGCCGAACCGTCGGGCAGGGAGACGTCAAACGTGCTCGCAGGCGCGGCAACGTAGAAGGGGATGCTGTGGTGGTGCGCGAGAACAGCTACCCCATAGGTACCTATCTTGTTGGCGACGTCTCCGTTCGCGGTGATTCGATCAGCTCCGACGACGACGAAATCGACCATTCCCTTACCCATAAGGCTTGCCGCCATGTTGTCGCAAATTACCGTCACAGGCACGCCCGCACGGGAAAGCTCCCAGCTCGTGAGTCGCGCACCCTGGCCCACCGGACGCGTCTCGTCGGCGAAGACGCGCTCGACCTTGCCCTGCTCGGCGGCGGCATACACCACGCCGAGCGCTGTGCCGAAAAACACGGTGGCAAGGCTTCCCGCGTTGCAGTGCGTAAGGATGCGAGCGTGCTCAGGGACGAGAGCTGCCCCCGCGGCGCCGATTGCTCGGTTCACCGTCTCATCCTCTCGTTCGATGCGAAGCACCTCGTCGAAGAGGGAGTCGGCCACCTCGCCAGGTGCCGCCCCCTCCGCAACGAGACGCTTCGCGAGGGACTCCATGCGCGCAGTGGCCCACATGAGGTTCACCGCCGTCGGGCGCGCCGCAGAAATCTCAGCGGCAACGGGCCCAAGCGCCCCCAGGAAGCTCTCCCCCGCCTCGGAGCATCCGTGCAACACGGCACCACGAGCACCCTCGTTCACCGCCCAAAGTGCCACGGCGGCAGCCCCCGCAGCACCGATGGCAGGGGCTCCGCGCACCGCGAGCGTCTTTATGGCATCTACGACGCAACGCCAGCTGCCCGTCGAGCAAAAACATTCCTCACCAGGTAAAAGACGCTCGTCGAGATAGGTGAGCTCCGCTCGTCCGTTCGCATCGCGCCCAAGGCGCACGCTGCGAGGAAGGCGGGTGAGGTCGATAGGGTGCTCCATAGCTGCCAGCTCCTTATGCAATCTGCTCGAAAAGTCGCGCCTTCGAGCAAGCAGGTGTCGGGTCAATTCGAATGCACCCTATTCTATCTCTTCGACGGCAATACCGTCGGCAATTGACACATACTGAGATATGTTCGTTGACGCAACGTCAACGATGCTCGTAATCTATGGCCATCGAAATCAAAGGAACATCGAGAACGATAAGGACTGGTTTTGTAAGCTTCAAGGGAATGGGGCAAGCCGTGAACGACGTCTACGAGCAACGACGAAACGATATCGTCGAAGCGGCAAGGCAGCTCTACGAGGAACGAGGGCTCTCCCGCACTTCGGTGAAAGACATCGCCGAGCGCGCTGGCATCACGCGCTCGCTGTTCTACCACTATTTTCCCGACAAGCAGGCGGTCACTTCCGCCGTGCTCGACGACTTCGTCGAAGACTACATCGAGGCGCTGAGCATCTGGAACGACGAACGTATGACAGGCGAAATAGAGCAAGCCCTCGATGGTGTCGTGCGCGTTCTGCGCGTATCGGTGTTCGA
>USJN01000202.1 GCA_900554945.1 uncultured Coriobacteriaceae bacterium
CGCGAATACCGTCGCCGAGTAGGTTGAATGCAAGCACAGTAAGCGTGATGGCGAGACCAGGGAAAATCATAAGCCACGGAGCGCGGAAGAGCTCGTTGCGGCCGCGTCCGAGCATGTCGCCCCATTCGGCATCGGGCGGCTGCACGCCCAGACCGAGGAAGCCGAGCGCCGCACAGTCGAGGATAGCCGAGGAAATGCCGAGCGTTGCACGCACGATAATCGATGGCAGCGCGTTCGGAAGCACATGGCGGAACACGATTGCGAAGTTCGAGTCGCCGATCACGCGGGCAGCTGCCACGTAATCGTTCTCCTTGATTGCGAGAATCTCGGAGCGAACGATGCGAGCATATTCGGGAATAGCGACCAGGCCGATAGCCACAACCGCCTTCTCGATGCCCTGGCCAAGCGCAGCCATGATAGCGATGGCGAGAAGAATCGACGGAATAGCGAGCATCATGTCCATGATGCGCATGATGACGGTATCCCACTTGCCGCCCTTGTAGCCCGCAATCGCGCCAAGCAGAACGCCAACGGTAAGCGATATAGCCACAGCGGCAAGGCCCACGACGAGCGTGATCTGCGTGCCCACAAGCACACGCGAGAAGATATCGCGGCCCTGGATGTCGGTTCCGAACCAATGCGCAGCCGAGGGGCCTTGCACGGATTCAGCAAGGTTCTGCTCATAGGGATCGTAGGGCAGGATGCCCGGAACGAGCTTGGTCACAATCGCAATCAGCGCAAGGAGCAAGATGAAGATGGCCGACACAAGGGCCGCCTTGTTCGAGACGATGCCGTCAAGCACGTCTTTCCAGATGCTCTCGCGCTTTTCGACAGGCTGCTGGGCTTGGCTGTTCGTCACTTCGCCTGCAGCGCCCTGTGTTGCCAGAACGGTTTTTTTGCTCATGCCTATCACCCCTCTTCCTTCGCGCCGTATTTAATACGCGGATCGAGCCATGCGTAGATGATGTCGACAAGCAGATTCATGAAGACGAAGATAACGGCAACCAGGAGCACCACGCCTTGTACCACCGGGAAGTCGCTCTTCAATACGCAGTCAACGGCGAACTTGCCGATGCCCGGCCAGGCGAACACGGTTTCGGTAAGCAAGGCGCCGCCAAGCAAGCTTCCCAACTGCAAGCCGATAACGGTCGACACGGGAAGCATCGCATTGCGCAGCGCATGCTTGACGTTCACCGAGCGCTTCGCCAACCCCTTCGCGCGCGCCGTGCGGATATAATCAGCGTTGAGCGTTTCGAGCATCGAAGAGCGCGTCATGCGCGTGATGATGGCCATGGAGTAAAGCGATAGCGTAACCGTCGGTAGGACAAGGTGGACAAGCACATCGCCAAGCGCTTCGAAATCGCCTTTCGCGATGGTATCGAAGATGAAGAAGCCCGTACCGCCGGTCGGCTGCAAAAGCGGCGTCACGCGACCGGAGGACGGCAGGATATGCAGCGTCGCCGAGAACAGCAAGATGAGCAGAATGCCCGACCAGAAAACAGGCATCGACACGCCGATGAGCGCAAGCACCATCGAAGCGTTGTCGGCAAGCTTGTTCTTCTTCACCGCAGCGAGCACACCAAGCGCAATACCGCAGATGGAAGCCACGATAATGGCGCACAACGCAAGTTCGGCGGTTGCTGGGAAGCGCGCTGCAAGCTCAGACGCGACGGGCGTGTGCGTGTAGTACGACGTTCCCAAATCACCTTGGATCGCCGATACCAGGAAGTTGACGTACTGCATCCAGATGGGATCATCGAGGCCGTAGTCGGCCCGCCATGCGGCCATCGCCTCCGCCGTCGCATGCTCTCCCAAGACCACAGGAGCCGGGTCGGAGGCGAGAACGCGCGTGATGAAGAAGATGATGATCGTCACACCCAGCAGCACAGGAATCACCATAAGGATTCTTTTGAGGATGTATTTAAGCACCGTTGTCCTTTCGAAGATGCGGCCCAAATCGTCTCGTCTGGAAGGGCCGCGATACGCAGGTCACGCGATCCTGCCCTGAACCGAATCGGCAAGATTCAGCTCAAGGCAAGCCGCGCGCTGCGCTGAAAAGGTGCGCGGGGCAGCAAAGAGACCGCCCCGCGCACCGTGAAGGCAAAATGCCGGGAAAGCGCTACGCTTCCTTGGAAACGCCCTTGAAGAACGCGACTCCCGTCGGGTGATAATAGAAACCCTTCACCTTCGGGCTATAGCCGAGCAGATTCTTGGAGTGGGAGATGAGCAACCACGGCTGCTCCTCAGCCATCATTTCCTCGCATTGCTTGTAGATAGCATCGCGCTCGTCGCCGTCGGGCGTTGCAATACCCTTTGCGATGAGAGCCTTGTATTCCTCGTTATTCCAGTGGGCAACGTTCATGGACCTGTTGGAGTCCGCAGGCAGGTTCATGAAGTTGTCCGGGTCGCCGTTGTCGTCGGTCCAGCCGTAGAAGCAGATGTCATAGGGATCGGTCTGCACCTTGGACTTGTAAGTCGTCCAATCGTACTGGGTGATCTCCACATCGACGCCGACCTTGGACAGATAGCCCTGAACCATGTTAGCGAGCTCAACGCCGCCCTTTGCGTTGTACGGACGAGCGGTGGAGTAGGTGATGCAAGCGAGCTTGGTGACTCCCTTAGCAGCAAGGGTTGCCTTCGCGGCATCGGGGTCGTATGCGGTCTGTTTGACGTCCTTGTCGTAAGGCGCCATCCAAAGCGGCATGACGGAATTCGCGACAGAAGCGTACTCGCCGTAGATTGCAGAAACCATTTCCTCGACGTTGATTGCCTGGGCGATGGCCTTGCGGACTTCCTTGTCGGCGCAGATGCCGCCCTCGTCCGTGTTGAACGCCATGTAATTGATGGTCATGCCATCCTCGGAGAACAGCTCGTAGCCACCGTCGGTGATCTGGTTTGCCGAAGACGGGTCGACCGACGAGATGATGTCGCACTCGCCGTTCAGCAGCGAAGTGATGCGGGTGTTGCCCTCGGCGATGATCTTGAAGATGATGTTCTTCGTCTTGGGAGCATTATCCTTGTCCCAGTAATCCTCATTGGCCTCGAGGGTTACGGAAGCGGACTTCGTCCAGTCAACGAACTTATAGGGGCCGGTACCACAGGGCGTGGTGATAGCGGAGCCAGCGGAGGCTGCTTCAATGGCCTTCGGGGAAACGATTGGAGACGCGAGGGCCATGGCCAGGTTCTTCAAAAACGAGGTGTTCGCCGCGCGCATCGTGATCTTCACGGTGGTGGCGTCGACCGCCTCGACGGTCTTCACGCCGGAATTCGCAGCTTCCTCGCCAAACACGAAGGAGGCATAAGGCTGGTCGGAGTTGCGGTTCGGCTCGAGCAAACGCTCAATCGAGGTCTTCACGGCGTCGGCGTTGAAGTCGGTGCCGTCGTGAAATTTCACGCCTTCGCGCAGCTTGATGGTGTAGATGAGACCATCGTCGGAAATCTCGGGCAACTCAGTTGCGAGAAGGGGCTTGACTTCCGCGTTCTTCTCAGCGAAACCATAGAGGCCCTCGTAAATGTTGCAGCTCACAACCGCGGACTCGCCGTCGTCGAAATACGCCGGATCGAGGGCGCGGGGATCGGCAGTCAAGCTGTAGGTGATGCTGTCGGCAGCCTTGTCGCCGGAAGCGGCCTTGCCGTCACCCTTCTTCTCGGACCCCCCGCCGGAGCAACCAACCATGCCCATCATGGCGGTTCCCGCAACTGCGGTTCCGAGCAGCCCCATGAACTGGCGCCTGCTGAACTTGAGCTTGTTCTCTTCCATCTGAATACTCCCTTCCCATTTCAGCCAG
>USJN01000203.1 GCA_900554945.1 uncultured Coriobacteriaceae bacterium
ATCTTGTCGAGCGTCGCCGCGTCCTTCACGAGCGTCATCTGGTGGTCCTTCAGCTGGTCGACGATCTTGTTCACGTTCGCCTCGGCCTTGTCGTAACGCGTCCGAAGCGACTGCACCTTGTCGACACCGCGCTTGAAGAAGCCGAACAGCCCCTTCTCCTCGGTGGCGTTGAACCCGCGCAGCTCGTTGACGACACCGGTGATAAGGTCGCCGACCTCGCCTAAATCATTCGTGCGCACCCGCTCGAGCGCCGACTCGGAGAAATCGGCCATCTTCTTCTGCGCGCCGGCGCCGTACTGCATGATGGCGGCCGAGTCGCGCACGTTGATCTGCTCGGAGAACTCCTCGACCATCTTCTTCTCGTCATCGGAGAGCATGGAGTCGTCGAGTGCGAGGTCGCCTTCGCTTTTCGCCAGCTCCTCTACCGGCTTGGCGGAAAGAACAGGAGCGGGCGCATCGTCGAGCTCGGGTGTGAGCGTAAGCGTGAGCTCGGGCGTTGCCTTCGATTCGGTGCTGTTATCCATGACGATACCTTTCTTCAGTTCCTAACGGACGCATGCTCGCCCGTTTTCGGTAGGGGTTTGGCTATCGGGCCTTGTCAAACGGGCTTTCGGTGAGACCCTCCTGCGCGAGCACGGTGCGGAGCACCGTGATGTCGGACGACACATCGGTCGCCACGTCGCGAAAGAGCGAGTCGAGCAACTTCTCGAAGGCGACGCTCAAGCTATCGAGCGCTTTCTCTATCTCGCGCTTCGAGTCGACGATGTTGTCGCTTTGAATCGGCTGGGAATCAAGCTCGCGGTAGGTCTCGAGCAGCTTTACCGTGGTGGGCAGATAGTAGTCAAGGAGCCTGTCCAAATCGTCGATGAGCTCGGGTTTCTCGGCCGCAGCGTCGAGAATGGCCGTGACCACGTGCTCGATCCGGTCGAGCGTGCGCGATATCTCTTCATCGGGAATGGCGTCGTTTCCCTCGCGGATGACCGAGATGAACGCCTTGCCGCGGTCTAAGAGCTGCTGCTGCTCGGCGGTGAGCGCGGCGCTTTCCTTCGAGCCCGCGGATTGCACGAGCGCCTGCTGGCGTTCGGCGCGGCGTGCCTCGGCAAGCTCGCGCTCGTGGCTCTCGCAGGCTTCAGGGGTCATGAGGAGCAGACCCGAGGCCTCGTCGAGCGTCGCCTGCTTGAACATGCCTTTCGCGAGCATTTTCCTCACGTTTCTCTGCACGTCCGCAACGTTCTCGGAGCCCCTTTGCGCGAGCTCTTTCAGGCTGTACGACTCGTTCAGGCCAATGACGTTGCGGTAGCGATCGAAGGCGCCAGCGAAGCGGATCTTTCGAGCGCCCGCGAACACGAGCGCACCGCCGAGCACGGCCCCTGCGGCGATGAGCGGCACAGCAGCGGCAAGCTTGATAAGAAGCATGATAAGCCCTATGGCGACAAGCGGGATTCCCACGGCAACGCCTGCGACCACAAGCGCTATGCCTCCGCCACGCTGGGTCGTGGCGCTCGCATAGCGCAGTTTCATGAGCTCCTCTTTGCGCTTGCGCTCCTGAATGAGCGCGTATTGCTCCTGACCTCGTCGGATGCCGTCAGAGGCCTGCGCAATCCCGCGGCCGATGCTCTCAGCGGCGGCACCGGCAACGCGCTCGATGGTCGACTGGAGGTCGCTGAAATCGCGCGACTTCACGGCGTTTTGCGCAGCGTCTGCAACTTGATCGGCCATGTTATCTGAAGAAGCCATCGGGCTGCCTTTCCGTGAATCAATCTATCACCTCGATTGTAACCGAACGCACGTGCTGAAAGCAGCCAAAGGGCACGCCGTAAACCCTTTTTTACCAAGTCGTAGGAAACGAAACGACGAGCGCGCCCAAATGCGAGCGCAGTATTCAACAAATGGGGTGCAATTCGGCCAAAGCGCACGATACAATAGGTGAAACCTCAAGCAGCCGCTCTCTTAAGGAGAATCCCATGGCCTACGTTTTCACCCACGCAACCGTCCTCGACGGCACCGCAGACATGGAGCCGCGCCCTAACACCACCGTTGTCGTGGACGACGAGGGCCGCATCGCGGCGATCGGTGCGGCGGAAGAAATCGTGCCGCCTGCGAACGCTCAGGAGATAGACCTTAAGGGAGCTTACCTTGTGCCCGGCCTTGTGAACCTGCACGTGCACCTTTGCGGCTCGGGCAAGCCGACGAGCGCAGGCGCGGCGGGCGACCTCATCGACAAGGTGGTGGGAAATCCGATCGGCATGTGGTACCTGCGGCGCGTCATCAAAAGACATGCGCAGCAGCAGCTCGCGAGCGGCGTGACCACCGTGCGCTCGGTGGGCGACCCGGGCTTTGCCGACGTAGACGTGCGCGACGCGATCAACGCCGGAAAGTACCAGGGGCCGCGCCTGCTCACCTCGGGAGTCGGGGTCACGGTGCCGGAAGGCCATGGCGCGGGGCTGTTCGCCCACATCGCTAAGACTCCCGAGCAGGCGCGCGAGATCGTCCGCGACTGCTTCGCGCGCAAATGCGACCTCGTGAAGCTGTTCATCACCGGAGGCGTCTTCGATGCGGAGAAGAAAGGCGAGCCGGGCGTTTTGCGCATGTCGCCCGAAATCGCTGCGGCGGCGGTCGACGAAGCGCACAAGCTCGGCATGGCGACCGCCGCCCACATTGAGAGCGCCGAGGGCGTGCGCGTGGGGCTTGAGGCGGGCGTCGACACCATCGAGCACGGCGCGGACCTCACGCCCGAGCTCATCGCGTTGTTCAAGGAAAACGGCGTCGGTAGGAAGTCGTCGCTCACCTGCACGGTCTCGCCCGCGCTTCCCTTCGTCGAGCTCGACCCCGAAAAGACCCACTCGACCGAGATCCAGAAGGTCAACGGCAACATCGTCTACAAGGGAATCGTCCACGCGGCGCAGGCAGCACTCGAAGCGGGCATTCCCGTGGGGCTCGGCACCGATTCAGCGTGCCCCTACGTCACGCACTACGACATGTGGCGCGAAGTCGTGTACTTCGAGCGCATCGTCGGGGCTCCGCGCAAGCTCGCGCTCCACACCGCCACGCTCGGTAATGCGCGCATCTTAGGGCTTGGTGACGAAACGGGATCAATCGAGGCGGGGAAAGCAGCCGACCTCATTGTGCTCGACGAGAGCCCGCTCGAGAACTTGGAGGCGTTGCGCCAGGTGAAAATGGTCATGGCGCGCGGCAAGCTTATCTCGGGGCTTTCCGTGAAGCACCTGCCCGAGCTCGACCGCGAGCTCGATGCGTTCCTGCCGCGCTAAGGCGCAACTGCCAAGACAAACCAGGCGGCAAGGAGAGACGCGCCTTGCCGCTGAACTTAAACCAAACGCCCGTCCCATTTTCGACCCGGCGAGTTTACCGAGCGCCCGCTACACCCCGTAAACAAAACACACGCGGGCGGCGAGATACCTGCTATCATGCCCAAAGGCTCCCTTCGTGGGGCTTTTCTTGATGGACTTCGTTTACGGGAAGGTGGGTTTGTGAGACGGCTTGTTAACTTTGCGATCGCAGTGTGCCTTGCGTGCTGCGCGTTGCCCCTCGTCTCATGTAAGGCACCCGCCCTTTCCGATTGCGACCTGCAACTCTTCCAAAACGCCTCGGGCGCAGGCGATACGCGCGATATCGTCTCGAGCGTGGTGAGCCTGGGCGGCGTGTACCGTCAAGGCGACACAGCAGGGCGCGTGGTCTGCCTCAACATCGGCATGAGCGAGACGAGCCCCTGCGATTCGATTTCGGTCGAATCGCTCACCGACGGCGTCCGCGTGGGGAAATCGAGC
>USJN01000204.1 GCA_900554945.1 uncultured Coriobacteriaceae bacterium
GCGACGAGGAGCGTCAGCTCCGGTGAGGCGGCCAGTTCGGCCGCGGCGGCGCGGGCGTTCGCCACGCTGGCCTCGTAGGGGTCGCGCACCTCGCCGAGAGCCGCAGCGATGCGCTCGGTGATGGCCGCCACCGGCCCCGCCTCCCCATCGAGGGCCGCCTTGATAGCGCCGCAGTGGGTATGCCCCAGTACCAGCAGAAGCCGCGTGTGCAAGTGCTCGCAGGCGTATACGGCACTGGCCAGCTCAATGGGCCCCACGACGTTGCCGGCCACGCGGATGACAAACAGCTCGCCTAAGCCGGTCATGAAGATGTGCTCGGGAACCACCCGCGAATCGGCACAGGTGATGACGCAGGCGAAGGGACGCTGCCCGTTCTCGAACAGGTCGGCGATGCGCTCCTGGGACAGGTCGCGCTTATGATCGAGCGCCTCCACGTAGATGCGGTTGCCCTCGACAAGCCGCCGCAGCGCCGCATCCGCCGGCACATGGGCGTCCCCGTCGTAATCGTCGGCGGTGTAGTCGGCGCCAACCAGCATCGTAGTTTTGTCTTCGCTCATGCCATCTCCTATCTCGCTGCGCCACCCTTTCGATGGCCTCATTCTAAACCCTCGCAACACCTCATCGCGTTTCTGCTATGATGAGCCGACATCGAAAAACGAGCGATCGTTTTGTACGAGGGTTTCTCGAAAGGGAAACCCTCTAGCTTTTTTATGCGCATAACTCGACAATGAGCATCATTCTCACGCCCCCGTTCCCGAAGTTGCAGGGAGTGCCGCCCCAAGCGCGGAACACCCCAACCGACCAATCTGCACCCGCGCGAATGCTTCAATCTCCCGCAATTTCGGAAGCGGCGCGCCCAAGGCGTCCTCCATGTCGCTCGCCACGGCACTCGCCGCCCCGCCGACGCCTTCGCAAACTTCCCCGATGAGCCGCCTCACCATGCGCGGCGAAACGTCTAGCTCCTTCGCCAAAGCGAGAAAATCGTCCCGGCCAACCTCGTCGATCTTGTTGGTCGACCCGATGCGCATGGCCATACGACGGTCGAGGCCCCCATATACCACCGTCGAGGCGATGTCGTACACAGGCGCCAATGCAAACGACGACCAGTCGGCGCCCCGAAGCACGGTGAGGTTCTTGAGGTGCCCGTCGCAATTTCCGAGAACGGCGTTCACCACCAACAGGCGCACGAACATCTCGATATCGCGCACCGGATCCGAAGAGCACTCGTAAAGCACGTCCCGCACCTTCTTCGCATAGCGCACGCCCCCCTTCTCGTACTTGCGCTCCGGCAGAAGGCCGAGCACCTGGCAAAAATCCTCCTGGTGAAGCCGTTGAACCCGCTGCACTCCGCCACCAGCCCGCCGATCATCTTCGGGAAGCACCATGCGATCGAAGCGCTCAATGACGAAGAGCGGTTGATCCCCAAAGGTGTCGAGGTAGCACTCGGGCACGGAAAGTCCCACTGCCTCGGCCAGACGCAGGCAGTAGTACTCGTTCTCGCTCAACTGCTCGAACTGCCGATTCGCCGCCTTCACGATGTGCGTCGAGGCGGCAGTTCCCTGCGGTAGAAAATACTGCGAAAGAGACCCCGATGACCGATCCACGTACAGACCCATCTTCGACTGGGCACCCGCCAATGAGAGCTTGGCTTCCTCTTGCAGCTTGGCAACGCCCTCCGCACCCGCCTCGAACGCACGGCCCAGCTCTTCCCGCGAAAGCGGATCATAGCCATAGAGGGCGTCGTCCGAACCGTTGTCGCTTTCCAAAATAAGGGCGCCGATGCACTCGCTGCCGAGAGCGTTCAGCACTTTGAGGTACGATGAGTTCTTCACCTCCAGCGTTTTCGCCACAGCGGCAAGCGCACCCCCTTCCGGAAGGAGGTTCCGGAAGAACGCTCGGGTTTGGCGAGCCGGAAAGGGCTCTTCCCGAAGAGGCAACAGAACGGACAGGGGCTGCGCGGTCTCGTTCTCAAGATAGGAGTCGGCATAGACGAACTGCTCCTCGCGCCCGGGAATCGTCTCCAGCGTCCCGACGAGATGGCGTTCGCCCGATATCTCGCCCCACACCTTCATACGCATGGGCTACCGCCTTTCTTGAAGCGCAATATCGAGACCGACCATATTCGCCACGCGAATCGCCTTGTCCAGCTGGGCCGTCGGCTTTCCGTTCTCCAATTGAGAGACGAACATTGTTCCCACGTCGCACATCTCGGCAAGCTCTCCTTGCGTGTATCCAAGCCGTTTGCGGCGATCGCGAATCGACGCCCCGAAGTCCCGCGCGTTCCGAATGGCCATGCCTTCACCTGCTCTCAATCATTATTGCGATCGCGATAATAGCACTGGCGAGAAAGAAAAAATATCGCGATCGCGATATTCAGCAGAAATTCTTCCATAATTATCGCGAGCGCAATAATGCGTACTCATTCATTTCAGGCGCCTGCTCCTTCTCTCGACGAGCAGCGATTAGGGCCGTCCGCGCCCGTATGGCGACGGGGACGCGCGCGATTTGGTAGACTGAAACATAACAATTACCGGAGCGCGAACCCGCGCCCTGCCGACCGTCGCGAGCGAGGAGCCGCTATGCAGATCACCCCTGCCGAAGTTGCCGAGACCCTAGCCATGGTGTCCAAGCAGAACTTGGACATCCGCACTATCACGTTGGGCATCAACCTGCGCGGCTGCGTCGATGCCGACGTGGACAAGCTGGCCTCGAAGGTTTACGACCGCATGACCTCGGCCGCCGAGAAGCTCGTGCCCACCGCCGAGCAGCTCGAGCGCGAGTTCGGCATCCCCATCGTGAATAAGCGCATCTCGGTCACCCCCATCGCGGAGATCTGCGCCGCGGTGACCGCCGACGACCTCACGCCCGTGGCCGTGGCCATGGACCGCGCCGGCAAGGAGGTGGGCGTCGATTTCGTCGGCGGCTTCTCGGCGCTCGTGCACAAAGGCGCCACCCGGGCCGACCACAAGCTCATGGACTCCATCCCCACGGCGCTCGCCGCCACCGACCGCGTCTGCGCCTCGGTGAACGTGGGCAGCACGCGGGCCGGCATCAACATGGACGCCGCCTTCAAGATGGCCGGCATCATCAAGCGCGCCGCCGAGCTCACCGCCGATAAGCAGTGCATCGGCGCCGGCAAACTCGTCGTGTTCTGCAACGCCGTGGAGGACAACCCCTTCATGGCCGGCGCCTTCCATGGCTCCGGCGAGGCCGACGAAGTAGTGAACGTGGGCGTGTCAGGCCCCGGTGTGGTACGTGCGGTGCTCGCCGACCTGCCCAAGGAGGCCGATATCACCACCGTGGCCGAGGCCATCAAGGCCACCGCCTTCAAGATCACCCGCGCCGGCGAGCTCATGGCCCGGGAGGCCTCGCGCCGCCTCGGCGTGCAGCAGGGCATCTTGGATTTGTCGCTGGCCCCCACCCCAGCCGAGGGCGACTCCGTGGCCGAGATCCTGGAAGCCATCGGCGTGGGCCAGTGCGGCGGCCCCGGCACCACGGCGGCGCTGGCCATGCTGAACGACGCCGTGAAGAAGGGCGGCGTCATGGCGTCGTCGTCCGTGGGCGGCCTGTCCGGCGCCTTCATTCCCGTCTCCGAGGACGCCGGCATGATCCGAGCGGCCGAGGACGGGGCGCTGTCCATCGAGAAGCTGGAGGCCATGACCTGCGTATGCTCCGTGGGGCTCGACATGATCGCCGTGCCGGGCGATACCACCCAGGAGGCCATCTTCGGCATCATCGCCGACGAGTGCGCCATCGGCATGATCAACAACAAGACCA
>USJN01000205.1 GCA_900554945.1 uncultured Coriobacteriaceae bacterium
ATGGGATCGACCACCGGAAGGAGCCGACATGGGATTCATGGACAACGTCATGGGCAGCTTTAACGACGAGGCTGGGAAAATCAACACCGGAACAGGCCAATATCGCGTTATGCAGGTCGTCCTGAGGGAGAAGTTCGTTGGCAAGGGATCGAAAAACTTCGCCGAAATCGAGGAGCTTTGCAACCAGCAGTACGCCGAAGGCTACCGCCTTCACACATTCGCGCAGTCGACGGCAGGATCCACCGGCATCGGCGGCGGCGATCGAACCGTGTGCAACCTCGTGTTCGAGCGCATGAACTAGCACAGGCGCGCCGGGAAGCTTCGCGTCCCCGCACGCACAACAGCTTGCGCCCCCGAGCGTTCTCGCGCGCTCGGGGGCGCATCTTGTTTGCAGCCTGAACCGCCGCGACGCGTGGACTTGCAAGCGCAGGCATGATATAGTTCGCCCATGTCGTTAGGCGAAAAGGAGCGTCGAGGCGGTGCATTTCCCCTGCATAGCAACAGGAAAGGCTCACATGCCGGCCTCTGTGCCCCTCTATTCCCATGGAAAAAAGGGGAAATCGCGCCATCTTCGCGCGGGCCTTCGAGCGACACGACATATTTCACTTGGCGATAAGCGCGCAGGGCGAAAAGCTCTGTGCGCTTTTGCGTTTTAGAAGACGAGAGCGGTTACGCGAAAGGAAAGCGCATGGACAGGGAACTTCTGAGCGTTGCAGGTGGAACTAAGCCGGCCGACGTGGTCATCACGGGCGGTCGCATCGTCAACGTCTACACGGGCGAGATCTACGACGGCGGCGTAGCGATTAGCAACCAAACTATCGCGGCGGTCGGCGACGTCGACTACTGTATCGGCGAGGGTACGCGCACGATCGACGCCGAGGGCGCCTTCATCACCCCGGGCTTCATCGACGGGCATATCCATCCGGAAAGCTCCGATCTGGCCATCCGCCCCTTCGCGGAAGCTGTGCTCAAGCATGGCACCACCTCCATCATGACCGACCTCCACGAAGTCGGCGTGGTGTCTGGTCTTCCCGGCATCGAGGCCGTGCTTGAGGAAAACGAGATCACCGACCTCAACCTGTACTTCGTCGTGCCGTCGCACGTGCCCTTCTCGCCTTCGCTCGAGACGAGCGGCGGCAAGTTCAGCCCCGAAATCATCCGCGAGGCGCTGAAGCGACCCGACGCTGTGGGAATCTCCGAATGTGTCGGCCCCTACGTTCTCGCCGAGCTGCCCGACCTGCTCGAGTCGCTTGACGACGTCGCCTCGATGAAGGGCATGACCGCGCAGGGGCACCTCGTCGAGATGAAGGGCAAGGACCTCAACAAATGCGTCGCCGCAGGCATCTCCACCTGCCACGAGGGGCTTTCCGCCGACGACATCATGGACCGCGCACGCGCGGGCGTCCACGCGATGCTGCGTGAGTCCTCTGCCGCTCGCACCCTCTCCGACCAGCTGAAATGCATCGTCGGCAAGGACATTGACACCTCCATGATGAGCATCGTCACCGATGACCTGCATTGCTGCGACTTGGCCTCGACGGGGCATCTCGACCATCACCTGAAGCTCGCCCTCGAAGCCGGCGTGCCGTTCGCGAAGGCCATCCAGATGGTCACCATCAACGCCGCACGCGCCTTCGAGCTCACCGACATCGGGGCGCTCGCACCCGGAAAGCGCGCCGACGTGAACATCGTCTCGGGCGATACCGCCGAGGACTTCCAGGTCGTAAGCGTCTTCTCGCGCGGCAAGCAAGTCGTCGACCACGGCGAGCTGCTCGTCCATTACGAGCCCGCCACTCATGACCCCTGCCTGCTCAACACCACGAAGCTCTTGAACCCCATCACGCCCGACAGCTTCAAGATCGCCGCCCCCGAAGGCGCCAAGCGCGTGAAAGTGACCTGCATGGACACGCTCCCGTGGATCCCCGTCACGCAGCCGCGCGAGGTCGAGCTCGAGTGCAAGGACGGCTACGTGGCCTGCGACGTTTCCCAAGACGTCCTCTACATCGCGCAGGTCGAGCGCTATGGCATAAACGGCAACGTCGGCCGCGCGTTCATGGGCGGATTCCACATGACGAGCGGCGCCATCGCCTCCTCGGTCGGACATGACAACCACAACGTGATCGTCATGGGCACGAACTTCGAGGACATGGCAGTCGCTGTGAACCACATAATCGAGATCGGCGGCGGACAGTGCCTGGTTGACGGTGGGGAAGTCATCGAGTGCGTGGAATACCCCATCTGCGGCCTGCTCACCGACCTCTCCTGCGAGGAGCTCGCCGCGCGGAAGAGCGCCCTCAACGCCGCCTGCGCCGAGCGCGGCTGCATCATCTCCATCCCGTTCATGTTCCTCTCCTTCATCTGCCTGGCGGCGCTGCCCGCGTACGCCATCACCGACCACGGCTTCATCAATGTGATGACGTTGCAGATCGAAGACCCCATCAAGGGCGTCGTGGAATAGGTCGCGCGATGGAAAAAGCAACGCAACCGAGGGCGTTTTACGGGTCGTTTTTCCATACGCCCGAATACGGCAGCTTCGAGTATTTGGAGTGCGCCCTCATAGAAGTAGGAGAAGACGGCGCGATCGAACGCGTCATCGCACATGACGACCCCGACCAAGCCGCAGCGCTTGCGAAGGCCCGCGAGGCCGGCACGCTCTACGAGCTGGGGGAGGGTAGATTCGGGCTGCCAGGCTTCGTGGACATCCACATCCACTCGCCCCAGTGGCCGCAGGCGGCGCTTGCGCTCGACGAGCCGCTCTACCGGTGGCTCGATGAGCGCACCTTCCCTCTGGAATCGAAGTTCGCGGACATTGATTTCGCGAAGAAAGTGTACTCCGACCTGGTCGATCAGCTTCTTGCGCGAGGTTCGACCACGGCGGTGTACCTCGGCAGCGCCCACCTGGAGGCAACGGTGGCGCTTGCCGAAATCTGCGCCGAGCGCGGCCAACGCGCACTCGTTGGCAAGACGGTGATGGACGACCCCGCAGCGAACCCAGGTTACTATCGCGATGCCTCGCCCGAGCAGGCGGTGCGCGACACCGAAACCCTCATCCGCGAGGTGGAGGCCATCGGGCGGAAAAGCCGCGCGGGCGCCTGGCCCGTCATCACGCCGCGCTTCATCCCCAGCTGCACCGACGAGGTGCTGCGCGGCTTAGGCAATCTCGCCGAAAGCACAGGTGCCTACGTGCAGACGCACTGCAACGAAGGCCAGTGGGAACACGACGTGGTGCTCGAGCGCTTCGGCAAGACCGACCCGTACGCCCTGCGCGATTTCGGCCTGCTGCGCGAGCACTCCATCATGGCGCATTGCCCTTACCTCACCGAGGAGGAGGGCGAGATGTTCGCCGAGCTGGGCGTCGCCGTCGCCCATTGCCCGACGGCGAACTCGTACTTCTCGAGCGCCGTGGCCCCCATCCAGCGCTTCCGCTCGCAGGGGATCCACGTGGGGCTCGGCACCGACATTTCGGGCGGCTACAGCCCGAGCATGTACGAGAACATCCGCCAGGCGGTGCTCGTATCGCGCCTGCTCGAGAC
The DNA here is from genome assembly GCA_900554945.1 of uncultured Coriobacteriaceae bacterium. GTDB lineage: Bacteria > Actinomycetota > Coriobacteriia > Coriobacteriales > Eggerthellaceae > Ellagibacter. The sequence continues at coordinate 3,534 of USJN01000205.1, forward strand.
GGGCGTGAACGCGCAGCTCCTGCCCGAGGAGCGCGGCGGGCTTGGCGAGGGCACGCGACTGTCCCTCGTGGAGTCGTTCTGGCTCGCCACCGCAGGCGGCGCCGAAGCGCTCGGCTTGCCGCTTGCGACCTTCGAGCCGGGGCGCGCCTTTGACCTGCAGGTCATCGACGTGAAGCGGCCCGATAGCGACCTTACGGGCTTCGGCGTGTTCGACGAGCCGATCGATCGGCTTGCCCGCATCCT
>USJN01000206.1 GCA_900554945.1 uncultured Coriobacteriaceae bacterium
GATAGATCTGGTTGATCTCGTGCTTCGCCATCTTCTTCATGTTGGCGTTGCAACGGACTCGCCAGTCGATGCGGCCCTGCTCACGCTGGTACTCGGTGACTTCGTGAGAGAACTCGCGCGGAGCGCGCACGTCGATGTTCATGACATGCGATGCGCACTGTCCCCCGAAATCATCGGCAAATTGCTGAGTCATGTTCTCCTCCTTCCCCCTCTCGTCTTTCCTCCGCTTGGGCAAGCGATAGGCGTGAATGCCGCCTTCCCCCGCCGGAGGAAGCCTTGTATGATCTACGCCTCGTTGATGGCGACGATCATCTGCTTGGGCGAGTCGACCTTGGCGGCCAGCTCCTCAATCGGGCCCCAGTCGAGGCATTGTGCCTGGCAGTGCTGAACGCACGTGGGCTTCTTGCCCTTGCCGCAGCGCTCTTCGCACAGGTCGCACCACTGCGTGAACTGGGGGATGAAATCGTATTGGAACACCTTGTTGGCCTCGTCGATATGCAAGGGACCCAGCTTGGTGATCTTGATGCCGAATTCCTTCTCGCTATAGCCGTGCTCCTGCTGGCAGGCGAGAACGCACGCCTCGCAACCGGTGCAGTAATCCACGTCGACGAGGATTCCCTGAATTGCCATTGTTAAACTCCTCTCGCGCGGCCTGTTAGTCTTCGGCCTTGTAGATCTTGCACATCATGGCCTTGTAGTTCGAACCGAAGCCCGACACGCCGGCGTCGAAGGGAACGAGGTTGTTGATCTGCGACTCGAAAACGCCGAACAGACCCTTCTTCTCGTCCTCGGTGTTCTCCTCTGCCTCGTCCTTGCGCTCGGGGAACCACCAGCCGTGCTCGCACTGCATGACGCGCGGATCGTAGCCGTCGTCGAAGGTGGCCTTGTACTTGCACTTGCCGTGCTTGTTCTCGAGCCACATCCAGTCGCCCTCTTCGATGCCGTGCTTCTTCGCCGTCTCCGGGTGGATATGGCACAGCGGGTCGGGATGCAGGGCGCGCAGCTTCTCGATCTGACGCTGCTCGGAGTGGAAGAAGTGAGGCACGCGCATGCCAGAGGTCACGATGTAGGGGTACTCCTCGACATCCTCAGGTGCCGAATAGGGGCTCTCAACGGGCTCTACGTAGCTCGGCAGCGGATCGAGGCCAGACCATGAGGTGTGATGGAACACCATCGAGTAGATCTCGGCGCGGCCGGTCTCGGTGCGGAAGCCCACCTGGCCGTCGGGGCGAAGGTCGCCCGTCTCGTACTTGCGGTACTTGAACTCGGGGTACTTCCAGGTGGCGTCGCGAAGCTCTTCCCAGGTGAAACCGCCGTCTTCGAGAGCGTAGTCCCACATTTCCTGAACGTTGTCCCAAGGCCACGCGATGTCGTCGTTTTCCGGCTTGATCGCATGGGTGAGGCGCTTGCCGAGCTCGAGGAAGATCGTGTTGTCGGGCTTGGAGTCGCCGACGGGCTCGATCGCCTTGTTGATGCAGCTGATGCGGTAGGCGTTCAGTCCGCCGAAGCCGTCGCGCTCCTCGTAGGTTGCTGCGGGCAGCACCACGTCGGCGAGTGCCATCATGGTCGGCGTCATGAACAGATCCTCGACCACGATGAAGTCGATCTGCTTGTACCACTCGAGCTGCTGCTCGGCCTGGGCGCCCATGGTCGCGAGGAAGTTGTTCGTCACGATGTAGGCCGCATGGATGGGAATCTCGCCGCGCTGCCACGCTTCGATGGTGGCGTTGGAGGAGAGGTTCTTGAAGCCCACAGCGAACATCGGGTAGCGCTCGATGCCGATGCGCTTTGCCTGCTCCTCGGGAGTCATGAGCTCATCCCAGCCCCAGGTGCCAACCCAGTTCGGCTGCTCGATGCCCCAGCAAGCGTCAGCCATGACGTTGCCGCCCGGGATGTCGAGGTTGCCGGTGATGCACCACATTGCCGTGATGGCGTGAGCAGCCTGCTGGCCGCCGGTTTGCTGGTCGAGGGCGACGCCCCACTGGATGGCCGCAGGATGGCTCGTCGCGTAGGTGCGGGCCACGCGCACGACGTCTTCCTTGTCGACCCAGGCGCGCTCACACAGCTCGTCGAGGTCCATGTCGGCGACACGCTCGCAGACTGCCTCGAGGCCGTAGACCCACTTGTCGCAGAATTCCTTGTCATAGAGCTTCTCGTCGCAGATGACCTTCAACATGGCCATGGCGAGTGCTCCGTCTCCGCCGGGGCGGACGCGCAGCCAGTCCTTGCCGGCGCGAGCCGCGAGCCAGGTGAGCTGCGGGTCGACGACGGCAACCTTCATGCCGCGCTTCATAAGGTCCAAGATCCAATGGCCGTAGAAGCCGTCAGCGTTGGAGTAGAAGGGCTGATGGCCCCACACGATGCAGTACTCGGGCACCGTGTAGCGGGGGTCGTCGTAGCGCTTGGGCAAGAACTGCGAGCAGTCCATAACGCACGAGCCGCCGAGCATGCACGCCATGGACGCGATGCGGGGCAGGTAGCAGGAGTTGCCGGCGAAGTAGGGGACGCCCTCGTTCGGGGAGCCCATGCACGCGTTCAAGCGCGTGACCTGGTGAATATCGCGGCCCGTGCCCTGGCACATGGCAATCTTGTCGGGGCCGTAGGTATCGGCGACCTTCTTGAACTCCTCGACGATGATGTCGTAGGCCTCATCCCAGGAGATTTCGACGAACTTGTCCTTGCCTCGATCTTCCTTCGCACGCTTCATCGGGTGCAAAAGGCGGTCTTTGTGGTAGACGTAGTCGGGGATGCAAAGGCAACGGCTGCAAAGACGGCCCTGGTTGTAGGGGTCCTCGGGGTCGCCTTCGACCTTCACGAGCTTGCCGTCCTTCACGTAGGACAGGATGCCGCAGACGTTGTGGCACCCCGGTGCAGAACGTGCCGTGCCGCGGATGACAGTCATGCCGTCCTCTTCCCACTTCCAGGGCACCTTCGGCGTCTCAGCCGCAGGCGCTGCCGGGACGGTGTCGGTCTTTTTGGGAAGACGCGAGCCTCGGCGATACTTCTTTCCGTTGGTTTCCCCCCAGTGCTCTTGCACCGTGGACTCGGTAGAGTCTGCCATTGGGTTTCCTCCTTCATAATCGGAATACGTGATCGGTTTCGTCTTTCTATGCTGCCGCTCTCCTCGGCGGTCTGTCGCTCGTCGCACGCACTCGTCTGATTGCGTTCACGATCGGCGCGATTCCGATGACTGCGAAATTACGCCGCGCGCATGAGGGCATACCCCCGATAAAAGATGAGAAGATGGATTTCAGTAGGTTGGAATTACCCCCAATAGGCGGTCAGCCCATTGGTATGAGGTTGTGACCTGGTTCAATGGTGCTGTAGAGCATTGGAGTCCATCGTCGGAACCCGTCAAACTGCCTCGCCGATATCTATCCATGAGGGGCCAATCATCGAGAAGAAGGGGTTGCGCGGTTGGTCCTCGTGTCGCAGCCACCTGTCCGCCCTCTGGTTTCGCTGTCCCGGCGTCCCGCGAGAAGCTATGAAACTCTCCTCGTCACTGGTTCGGATGCGGGATAGAGCGCGAGTTGTCTTACCCTGCGTGCGAGGCGAGGGACGGGCGATGCGCCTCATTTCGTCTCATCTTGGAACAAGGAGCAGAAGTGGCGGAAAGGCCGAAGTTCTCAAAGGGCCGAGAGAGAGGAAACAAGTGCGCCGCCTGACAGGAGGTTGAAGAGCGAGCGGGTCGTCTGGTGAGAAGGCTTGGGATTCCGAATGCCCGCGCTTGTCAAAAAAGTTGAAATTGGGTCTTGCGCCAACTGATGAG
>USJN01000207.1 GCA_900554945.1 uncultured Coriobacteriaceae bacterium
GCGTTGAAGCCGGAGGCTGTTTGAGAAAACGCCTCCGGTTTTTTATTTACTCCGCAGATGCTTATCATTCGCGCCCTTGCGATTTTCCACCGCCGCTTTCTCAAACAGCTGCTTGCTTCCAAGCGAATTGCGTATCGAGGACATGCGAGAGAAAGCGAGCGAGCAGATCATGTCAAGCACGGCAACGGCGAGCGCTCTGCCCTTCGGGGCAAAGCCTCAGGAGAAAAAGAAGAACTCGACGGCGGAGGTCGTCGCGGCGTCGATGGTCGGCACCGCGATCGAGTTCTACGATAACTACTGCTATTCCATTGCGGCGGCGAGCTATTTCGGCCTCATCTTCTTCACCGACGTCGCGAAGTCGAACCCCGTCTTAGCGACGCTGCTCGCCTTCGTCACCTTCGCTGTGTCGTTTCTGGCGCGCCCGTTCGGCTCGCTTTTGTTCGGGCACTTTGGCGATAAGCTCGGACGAAAGAAAACCCTGGTCGCAGCACTTATGATGATGGGCATCGCGACGTTTGTCGTCGGCCTTTTGCCAGGGTATGACGTCCTTGGCCCCGCATCAGTCGTCCTTTTGTGCGCCTGCCGCGCGTTCCAGGGTGTTGGGCTTGCCGGAGAGTGGTCGGGCGCGGCGCTCGTGGCGACGGAGAACGCGCCGAAGAGCAAGCGCGCGCTCTACGGCAGCTTCCCGAACCTCGGAGCTCCGATCGGGTTCTTCTGCGCTTACGGCGTGAACCTCGTGCTCGACACCGTGCTCACGACCGACCAGATGGTCGCGTTCGGCTGGCGCATCCCGTTCCTCCTCTCCATCTTCCTCGTCGTCGTCGGCCTCGTCGTGCGCCTGCGCATGGCCGAGACGCCCGTCTTCCAGAAGGCGGCCGCCGAGAATCGCGTCACCAAGACCCCGCTGCTCGACCTTCGCCACCATTGGAAGCGCGTCGTTTTGGGCACCTGCGCGGTGAGCATCACCTACACGCTGTTCTACCTGCTCGGCACCTGGTCGCTTTCTTACGGCGTCTCCACGCTCGGCTTCTCTCAGCCGCAGTACCTCGGCTTCGAGCTTATTGCCGTGTTCTTCTTCGCCGCGTTCATCGTGGTGGGATGCCTGTGCGCCGACCGCCGCGGCCGCAAGCCGGTGCTCGTGGTCGCGACCGCAGCAACGCTTGTGTTCGGCCTGGTGAGCCCGCTGCTTCTCGGAAGCGGCACCGTTGCGGGCGTCATGGCGTTTCTCTGCGTCGGCTTCGTGTGCATGGGCGCGGTGTTCGGCCCGTGCGGGTCGTATCTGCCCGAGCTGTTCCCTGCGAACGTGCGCTACTCGGGCGCAGGCCTTTCCTACAACCTCGCCGCGATCGTGGGTGGCGCGTTCGCCCCGACCATCGCAAGCGCGCTCGTCATGAACTTCGGCCTGGGCGCCGTGGGCCTCTACCTCGCCAGCATGGCAGTGGTCTCGCTCGTCGCGCTCACATTCTTCAAGGAAAGCCGCGACATGGATTACGAACGCTAGGGAGCTTTTCGGAAGGCACCGCTCGTCGCTTTCCCACAAGTCGACGCGCTCGCCGGAAAGCGACGAGCGCGCTGGCGTTCGGAGGGCGGCCCTCAAGCCAGCAGACCGACCTCCGAGCGCCGCGGCTGTTAAGAACGGGTGACTTCGCGTTCTTGCCAGCCGCAACGGGCCCGTCCTTTGCTATCATTTCGGAGATATGCACGAAAGGACGCTTTCATGACCCAACATCTTACCGAACGCGACGTGCGCGATATCGCCACTTACGCGCGCATCGGGCTCACCGACGATGAGCTTGTCCAGATGACAACCGACCTGAACAGCATCATCGACACCTTGAAGCCCATCACCGAATTCGACCTCGATGGCGTTACGCCCACCTTCCACCCAATCGGAAGTCTCTCGAACGTCATGCGCGAAGACACCGAGCGCGAAAGCTTCACGCAGGAAATTGCGCTTGAAAACGCACCCAAGCAGCAGGACGGCAGCTTCCTCATCCCGTCCATCTTAGGCGAAGGGGGCGATCGCTAATGGCATTCTCCACCGACATGGGCATCGCCCAAATCCAGGCCGGCCTGCGCGCAGGCGACTTCACGGCGCGCGAGGTTGCGCAGGAGTCGCTTGCGCACGTGAAGGCCGCTGACGAGAAGGTCCACGCGTTCCTCGAGCTCACCGAGGAGGCCGCATACGCCGCAGCCGACCGCGTCGACGCCGCAATCGCCGCGGGCTCCTTCGACGAGCTTGGGCCCCTCGCCGGCATTCCGTGCGCCTTCAAGGACAACATGAATCAGGAAGGCACGCACACCACCTGCGCCTCCCACATGCTGGAAAACTACGTGTCCCCCTACACGGCCACGTGCGTGCAACGCGCGATCGACGCGGGCTGCATCCCCTTGGGCAAGCTCAACATGGACGAGTTCGCCTTTGGCAGCTCCACCGAGTCCTCGGCGTTCGGCCCCACGCACAACCCCTGGGACCTCGACCGCGTGCCGGGCGGCTCCTCAGGCGGCTCTGCCGCAGCGGTCGCCTCGGGCATGACCTGCGTCGCGCTCGGCTCCGACACGGGCGGGTCGATTCGCCAGCCCGCGAGCTTCTGCGGCATCGTCGGCGTGAAGCCCACCTACGGCATGGTCTCGCGCTACGGCGTGGTGGCCTTCGGCAGCTCGCTCGACCAGGTGGGGCCCTTCGCGCGCAGCGTGGAGGACGCGGCGGCGGTCATGGACGCCATCTGCGGCCTCGACGAGCTTGACTGCACATCGCAGCAGGTGAAAGCCGATTTCCGCGCCGCCTGCAAGCAAGATGTCGCTGGCATGCGCATAGGCATCGTGAAGGAGTTCATGGAAGCGGACGGCCTCACAGAGGAAGTCCGCGAGCGCACCCTAGAAGCGGCTGCCAAGCTTAAAGCCGCCGGCGCCGAGCTCGTCGAGGTCGAGCTCCCGCACGTCGACGCAGCGATCAGCGCATATTACGTGCTCGGCCCCTGCGAGGCGTTCTCCAACCTGGCGCGCTTCGACTCGGTGCGCTACGGCCTGTGCGACGAGGGCCACAAGGATTTGGGCGGCCAATACGAATCGAGCCGCGCGAAGGGCTTCGGCCCCGAGGCCAAGCGCCGCATCATGCTGGGGAGCTACCTACTCTCCTCGGGCGTGTACGAGAAGTACTACTATCCCGCGCAGCAGGTCCGCACGCTGATCACGCAGGACTACACGAGCGCCTACGAGAAATGCGACGTCATCCTGGCACCCGCAAGCCCGCGCACGGCGTTCAAGTTCGGCGAGATCTCCGATCCCGCGACGATGTACCTCTCCGACGTGTTCACCATCTCGCTCAACATCGCCGGCAACGGCGGCATGAGCATGCCCTGCGGCCTGGGGCGCGAAACCGGCCTACCTATCGGCGTTCAGCTAATGTCGCCCCAGTTCAAGGACGAGAACATGTTCCGCGTCGCGATGGCGCTCGAGAAGGAATACGGCACCGCACCCGTGGCGCCCGAATTCTCGGACGGAAAGGCAGGCGAGTAGCGTGAAGAAGCTCGAGCAAGTATTGCAAGATTGGGAAGCGGTCATCGGCCTGGAAATCCACACCGAGCTCACCACCCTTACCACGAAGATGTTCTGCGGCTGCAAGCTGGAGTTCGGCGCCGCGCCCAACACGCACACCTGCCCCGTTTGCCTAGGCCTGCCCGGCGCCCTTCCCGTGCCGAACAAGGCGGCCATCGAGTCGATCGTGCTCGCGGGCCTCGCCACGAACTGCGACATCG
>USJN01000208.1 GCA_900554945.1 uncultured Coriobacteriaceae bacterium
TGACCCAATCGTTGCGGAGTAATAAGCTGAAATGGTGCGCCATGAGGGATTCGAACCCCCGGCGTACTGATTCGTAGTCAGTCCCTCTATCCAGCTGAGGTAATGGCGCACTTCTAAACAGCAACGGATATTATGCCAGTGGATGAGGAAGGTGTCAACAACTTTTTTCAAAAAATGGGAGCGAAATCGAATCGCCTGCTCGTGAGGCCGTTTCGTCTTACTTATTACCGTCGCTTTTTCCGAGGCGTCCTCTTCTCCTTATTGCGCTCAGGTTACTTCTCGCGCAGATTTACCGAATCCCGGGAGCGATGAGCGGTCGAGCGCTGCAAGGCGTTATCATGGTGAAACGAGAATGAAAGGTGACGCGCATGAACGACGAGCGTATCGATCTCTATAAGCAGTTCGAGGGAATCAATTACATCGACCCATCCTATTACGAGAAGTTCCGCGTGAAGCGAGGCTTGCGCAATGCCGACGGCACCGGCGTGCTCGCGGGTATGACGAACATCTCGAACGTGCACGGCTATCTGCTCTCCGATGGCGACAAGTTGCCGGACGAGGGCTCGCTGCGCCTGCGCGGCTACGAGATCACCGACTTGCTCGGTGAGGAGAGCTCCACGACTCGTTTCAGCTTCGAAGAGGTAGCTTACCTGCTCCTTCTCGGTGAGCTGCCCACGCGAGACCAGCTCGACACCTTCATCGCCGCGATCGATGCGCAGCGCGAGCTGCCCGATGGCTTCACCGCATCGATGATCCTGAAAGACACCCCGCCTGACATCATGAACGTGCTGGCCCGTTCGATTCTTCTTCTGTATGCCTACGACCCCCATGCGGAGGACCGCTCTCCCGAGCACGAGATCAACACGGCAATTTCCCTCATGTCGCGCGTGCCGCGCATGATGGTCCTTACCTATTACGCCCAGCAGGCGCGCTACCACAATGGCTCCATGATCATGCATCGCTTTATCCCTGGTCAATCGACGGCCGAGACCATCCTGTCGATGCTTCGTCCCAATCGCGAGTTCACGCCCGAAGAGGCGCGCATGCTCGACATCATGCTGTGCCTGCATGCCGAGCACGGCGGAGGCAACAATTCCACGTTCACCACGCGCGTGATGTCCTCGGCCGATACGGACCCCTACTCGGTGTACGCGGCGGCTATCTGCTCTCTTAAGGGAAAGAAGCATGGCGGTGCGAATCACCAGGTCAGGGCGATGCAGGCCGACATCAAGCAGCATGTGTCGAATTGGGAAGACGACGACGAGGTCGCCGATTACCTGGCGAAGATCGTGAACAAGCAGGCCTACGACAAGTCGGGCCTGGTCTACGGCATGGGACATGCGGTGTATACGCTCTCCGACCCGCGCGCCGTGATTTGCAAGAAGTATGCGAAGAAGCTCGCCGAGGGAACGGAATTCGAGGCGGAATACCGGCTCCTCGAGAGCATCGAGCGCCTGGCGCCCGAGGTGATTCTGCGCGAGCGCGGCACGAAGAAGGACATGTGTGCGAACATCGATATGTATTCTGGCTTCGTGTACTCCATGATGGGGATTCCCGAAGACCTGTACACTCCCCTGTTCGCCTGCGCCCGTATGGCGGGCTGGGCTGCGCACCGTTTCGAGGAGATCGTTGCGGGCAAGCGCATCATCCGCCCGGCATATAAGAGCACGCGCAGCGGAAGCCGTCCGTACACGCCGATCTCCGAGCGCTAGTTTTTGTTGGTAAGGGCGCTATAATGCCCTTACCAGGAGGAGTTGGAAGAGGGAGAGGAGGTGCGCATGCCGCCGAAATTTCCGAAGGGCAATGTGCGGCTCATGACCGACGAGGACCTCGACGGGTTCACGCTCGATCAGCTGAAGTGCCGAGCTTGCAGTGGCTATGGAAACTGCGGTTACAAGCAGATGAACATCTACAACGGCAAGGCCGTTTCCATCTGCCAAATGCGCAAGAAGAAGCTGCAGTGCGAACGCGATGGCGTTCCCTTTGAGATGTAGCCTCACGGATGGGCCTCGCGACAAGCGGGGCCCATCTGCGTTGACGGCATGAAAAACGCCCGAGGGTATCGGGCGTGTATTGACCTGGCGGAGGAAGTAGGATTCGAACCCACGGAACCTTGCGGCTCAACAGTTTTCAAGACTGCCGCCTTCAACCACTCGGCCATTCCTCCAGCGAGACCAGATTATATCAGGTGCTTGATTGGCGCGGCGCCATCTGTCGGAATTCTCCAAGTCTCCTTTGGGCGCGCAGTCCCCGACGGTGCTTCGTCTTGCGCCCGTCGCGCTCGTTCCAACCCCCGTCCAAGCGCAAGCTCCCTATTCATAGCGGTCCAATATGTCCATTCGGCAAATTTTGCTTTACGCGGCTAAAGTTCGTTGTATCGTGCAAAATGCGTATATGAATTCGCGCCAGTATTTATGAGGAGCAAACGATGACCGTCGAGAAAAAAGACCTGGACTGGGGCAGCCTCGATTTCGGCTACCATAAGACCGACTACAGCTTTGAAGCGCATTGGAAAGATGGTGAATGGGATGAAGGCGGCCTGACCACCGATCACGACCTGCACCTTTCCGAGTGCGCGGGCATTTTCCACTATTGCCAGGAGGTCTTCGAGGGTCTGAAGGCCTACACCACTGAGGACGGCTCGATCGTCTGCTTCCGCCCCGACATGAACGCCGAGCGCATGTTCAATTCTGCCGAGCGTCTCGAGATGCCCGGCTTCCCGAAGGACAAGTTCGTCGAGGCCGTGAAGGCCGTTGTGAGCGCGAACGCTGCTTGGGTGCCGCCGTTTGGTTCGGGTGCTACGCTCTACGTGCGTCCGTTCATGATCGGTTCGGGCGAGGTCATCGGCGTTGCCCCCGCTCCCGAGTACACCTTCCGCATCCTGGTCACGCCGGTCGGCCCGTACTTCAAAGGCGGCTTGAAGCCGATCAAGCTGCGCGTCTCCGAGTACGACCGCGCCGCACCGCATGGTACGGGCAACATCAAGGCGGGCTTGAACTATGCCATGTCGCTGCGCCCGACGATGGAGGCGCATCGCGGTGGTTATGCCGAGAACCTCTATCTCGACTCCGAGTCGCGCACCTACGTTGAGGAAACGGGCGGCGCAAACGTGCTGTTCGTGAAGGAGGACGGCACGCTCGTGGTGCCGAAGTCCCACACCGATTCCATCCTGCCTTCCATCACGCGTCGCAGCCTTGTTCAGGTTGCGAAGGATTTGGGCATGACGGTCGACGAACGCTATGTCACCTGGGAGGAGGTCGCTGGTGGCGAGTTCGTTGAGTGCGGCCTGTGCGGCACTGCGGCGGTTATCTCCCCAGTCGGTCAGATCGACAACAAGGTAAACGGCGCCGACCAGGAAGTTGTCTTCCCTGCTGGTTGCACCGAGATTGGCCCGGTGATGAAGAAGCTTCGCGAAACGCTCACGGGCATCCAGGACGGCGCCCTCGAGGACAAGCACGGCTGGGTCTGCAAGATCGGCTAGTGCGCAACGGGTGCGAATTCGCTTCGGATTCAACTGATTGCAGAATGAAAGGCCTGATGGGTAATGCCGTCAGGCCTTTTTTGATGAAGGATTGCTTTCGCGATGGCGTCGTTTTCGTCTTCGCCGTTTGCGCCACTTGTTGCTGGTGCCTTCGCTGCTCGAGTTTATTCGCCGCTGGCATCTTCTGCGCTCGCGCTTTCTGCCGTCTCGCTGGGCTAATTCTCGCGGTTCTCCCTTGCTTGCGCGCCGCTTTGCGACTCCTCGATGAAACGCGC
>USJN01000209.1 GCA_900554945.1 uncultured Coriobacteriaceae bacterium
CGGCGCACCTGCTTAGTGTTACTGGACACAAATCTGTAACACAGTATAACAGACAGAACGGGTTTTCAGTGTTACAAAAGGAAAATTCGTAACTCCATTATGCGAACGGTCTCGATATTGAGGCGCACGGCAGGAAGCCCCGCAGCGAGGTGGAGCGCGGTGGGAAACCCCGCAAGCTGGATGAGAGGCGTGCATTCCTCAGGCTATTCGCCAATCGGCTTCGCGGCCCTCCCCGAAAGCTCGACTTCAGGTGTTTGCACAGACTCATCTGAAGGCTCGGCCTTGGCCTTGGCCGCTTGGGCACCTTCGACCGAGAGCTCAACTTCAATCGTTTATGCGTCCGCGTCCGAAGGCTGAGCCCCATCCGCCCGCACGCCCCCACTCGAGGGCTCCACCTCGCGAGGCGATTCCTCCTCGCGCTGCGTCACGAGCAGCACCATGATCACGATGAGCGCGCAGCCAGTGATATCGAAGGGGGTGATGGGCGTTCCGAGCCAGAGCGTGGAGAATGCCGTCGCCGCGACCGGCTCGATACTGCCGACAAGCCCCGCACGCATGGGGCCCGCGAGCTTCACGCCCTGCAAGAACAGCAGGTAGGCGAAGAACGTGCCGATAATCACCAGCGCCGCCATGGCGGCGACGATGCCGGGGGTCACGTCAACGTGCATGTTCCACGGCTGCACGACGGCGTTCGCGATGATCGCCGCCATCGTCATGGAGACCGTCGTGGTGACAACGCTCCCCCATCGCTCAAGCAGATGCACCGGCATCATCGTGTAGAAGACGAGCGCGCACGCAGACGCCGCGCCCCACATGAGCGCCTCGGCGGGAATGGCGAGCGTGCCGAGGTTTCCCTTCGTCGCGATGCAGATTGTGCCGACGATGGCCAAAACGACGCCTAAAAGCTCGCGGCGCATCGGGGCGCGGCGAGCTTTTAGGCAGGTGATGAGCATGATGAGGATGAGGCCGCATCGCTCAAACACGGTCGCCGTGCCCGCATTGCTGACAGAGATACACCCCTGGTAGCACACCTGGACAAGCAGCACGCCGAAGATGGAGAACGCAAGAAGACGTCCCAGCTCGCGGGGCTGTTTGAGCAGACTTAGGAGCTGATCGCGATGCGTGGCCGCGCAGAAAACCAAGTAGAGCAACGAGGCGAACACAAGGCGCACGCACACGTTCCACGCTAAGGGGACACCGTAGATATCCATGAGCAGCTGCGCGCACGTGCCGGAAAAGCCCCAGCATATGGCGCCGCTCGCCGTGAGCAGAACGCCCTTCGCTACCGAACTACCCCGCATGTTCGCCCAACATCTTCTTGAGGAACTTTCCAGTAAAGCTACCTTCCACCTGCGCTACTTCTTCAGGCGTTCCAGTGACAATGATGGTTCCGCCACGCTCGCCTCCCTCGGGGCCCAAGTCGACGATATGGTCGGCGGACTTGATGACGTCGAGGTTGTGTTCGATGACGAGCACCGTGTTGCCGGCATCGACCAGGCGCTGCAGCACGACGAGCAGCTGGCGCACGTCTTCGAAGTGCAAGCCCGTCGTCGGCTCATCGAGAATGTAGAACGTCTTTCCCGTTGAGCGCTTCTGAAGCTCGCTTGCAAGCTTGACACGCTGGGCTTCGCCACCCGAAAGAGTCGTTGCCGCCTGACCGAGGCGGATGTAGCCGAGTCCCACATCGAACAGCGTCTGGAGCTTGCGCTTGATGCCAGGGATATGCTCGAAGAACGCAAGCGCGTCCTCGACCGTCATGTCGAGGACCTCTGCGATGTTCTTCCCACGATAGGTGACCTGGAGCGTCTCGCGGTTGTAGCGCTTCCCCCCGCAAACCTCGCAGGGAACGTACACGTCGGGAAGGAAGTGCATCTCGATTTTGATTTGGCCGTCGCCTTTGCAGGCCTCGCAGCGGCCGCCGCTCACGTTGAAGCTGAAGCGGCCAGGAGCATATCCGCGTGCCTTCGCCTCCTGCGTCGAGGAGAACAGGGCGCGAATGTCGTCCCACAGCCCGATATAGGTGGCAGGGTTGCTGCGCGGGGTTCGACCGATAGGGCTTTGGTCGATGTTGATGACCTTGTCGATCGACTCGAGCCCGGTGATCTTGCGGTACGCGCCCGTGCGCCGGTGCGCATGGTTCACGCGGTTGGCCAGGGCAGGCGCGAGCGTATCGGTGATAAGCGAGCTTTTACCCGAGCCAGATACGCCGGTGATCACGGTTAACGTGCCGATAGGCACCTCAAGCGTGACGTTTTTCAGGTTGTTCTCCGAGGCACCCGTCATCTTGATGGACCCGCGCTTGGGATGGCGGCGGGTCTGGGGCACCTCGATCTTACGACGGCCCGACAGATAATCCGCCGTGAGCGAGCGCTTCGCCTTCATAATCTGAGCGGGAGTTCCCGCCGCGACCACTTCCCCGCCGCGCTCGCCCGCGCCCGGCCCCATGTCGACCACGAAGTCGGCGCTGCGGATGGTGTCCTCGTCGTGCTCGACCACGACGACGGTGTTGCCGAGATCGCGCAGGTGCTCCAACGTGGCGATAAGCCGCTCGTTGTCGCGCTGATGCAAGCCAATCGAAGGTTCGTCTAAGATATAGAGCACGCCCATAAGCCCCGCGCCAATCTGCGTGGCGAGGCGGATGCGTTGAGCCTCGCCGCCCGACAGCGTAGCGGTGGCGCGCTCGAGCGTCAGGTAGTCGAGTCCCACGTCCACGAGGAATTTCAGCCGCGCCTTGATCTCCTTCACGATGGGCCCCGCAATGCGCTCGGCCTGGCCCGAGAACGAAAGGCCGCTGAAGAACGCGTAGGAATCGGCGGCTGACATCTCCGTCACATCGTGGATGGACTTGCCGCCCACGGTGACGGCGAGGATTTCGGGCTTCAAGCGCTTACCGTGGCAGGTCTGGCAAGGCACCGTCGCGAAATACTGCTCGAGTCGCTCGCGCTGCGTATCGGTCTGCGCCTCCTGGTAGCGGCGCATAACCGCAGCGAGCACGCCTTCCCACTCGATGTACCAGTACGTCTCGCGGCCGTCGACCGTGACGTAGTCGACGCGCACCTTCTCCTTGCCGAGGCCCGACATGATGGCCTTCTGCGCGCGGCGCGGCATATCCTCCCAAGGCGTGGACGAGTCAACGCCCATGTGCGCCGCCACCGCCTTGATGACCTGCGGATAGTAGTTCCCCGTGCGAAACGGCGCGATGACGCCCTCATCGAGGGAAAGCGACGGGTCGGGCACCACGAGCGAGGGGTCGACCTCGTCGCGGCTACCGATGCCCAAGCAGTCGGGGCAGGCGCCGTACGGTGCGTTGAAGGAGAAGTCGCGCGGCTGAAGCTCGTCCATGGAATGACCATGTTCGGGACAGGCGAGCGCGAGCGAGAAGAGGTGTTCTCCTTCGCCGAGCCCACCCGTAGCGCCGCTTGACGTACCGCCCGCCTCGCCCTGGGGCTTGCCGTCGGGGCCGAGCACCTGGACAAGCACGCGCCCCTCGGCGAGCTTCGTCGCGTTCTCCACCGACTCGGCGATGCGGGTCGTGGCGGATTTCTTCAGCACGACGCGGTCGACAACAACGTCGATGAAGTGCTTGATCTTCTTGTTCAAGGTGATGGGCTCGCCCGTGAGCTTCACGATTTCGCCATCGATGCGCACGCGGGAGAAGCCCTCCTTCGCAAGGTCGGCGAAGAGCTTCGTGAACTCGCCCTTGCGACCCGCGACTACGGGCGCCATGATGATCGCGCGAGTGC
>USJN01000210.1 GCA_900554945.1 uncultured Coriobacteriaceae bacterium
ACGACCTACTACGCAGTTCGGACTTCGGCAACAGCGAGAATCCTGTTTTTGGAGGGGACAGGTTCCTCACTGTTGGACGAAGCAAATAAAGGCTCGCAATCGCGAGCCTTTATTTTTTGTCATTTCGAGGACCTGAAGTTTGGCCCGCGAAGCAACCGTGTCCCGATTTATGGCCCATCAAGGGTCATCGCCGGAACCGCCTGCCACCCTTGCCCGATAAACGCCGCCCCTAAGCGCTAAAGCTCGCGCCTCGCCTCGAGGGCACGGCCAAGCGTCACCTCGTCGGCGAACTCCAAGTCGCCACCGACAGGCAAGCCGCTCGCCAAGCGCGTCACCTTCACACCCAGGGGCTTGATGAGTCGAGCAAGATACGACGCCGTCGTCTCCCCCTCGACGTTGGGATTGGTCGCGAGCACCACTTCCCTCACGTCCTCGCTGCCCAATCGCGCCATAAGCTCGGCCACATGCAAGTCATCAGGACCGATGCCCTCGAGAGGCGACAACGCGCCCCCGAGCACATGGTATACGCCCCCGAAAACGCCCGTGCGCTCGATGGGGGGAATGTCACGCGGCTCGCTCACCACGCAAATGATGCCGCCATCGCGCTTGGTCGACGCGCAGATCTCGCACACGTCGCCTTCCGCATAGTTGAAGCACCGCGAGCAGAAATGCACGGTGTCCTTCACCTCGATGATCGACTGAGCCAAGCGCAGCGCCGTCGCGCGATCGGTGTTCAAGATCCAATACGCCATGCGCTGCGCGGACTTCGGCCCGACACCGGGAAGGCGCTCGAGCTCATCGAGAAGCTTTTGAATCGCAGGTGCGGAGTTCACGAAAAGCGCCTACATCAAGCCGGGGATGTTCATGCCGCCGGTCGCCGCGCTCATGCGGGCGGCCGCCATGTCGGAGACGCCGCGAAGCGCTTCGTTCACCGCAGCGAGGACCATGTCCTCGAGCATCTCGACATCCTCCGGGTCGACAGCCTCGGGGTCGATCGCGATGGACTGGATCGTGTTGTCGCCGAGCGCCGTGACCTTCACCATGCCGCCACCGGCCGTAGCCTCGAACGACATCGTCTTCACTTCCTCCTGCGCCTTCGCGAGCTCGGCCTGCATCTTCTGAGCCTGCTTCATCATAGCGCCCATGTTGCCCATGCCGCCGCCGGGGAATCCGCCTCGTTTCGCCATTTTTCCTCCTGGTAGTGTTCTTTCCATATCGACGCCCCGCGCGAAAACGCGTTGTCGGGGCGAAACCCGTCTTATCTGTCGGGCTATTCTCTCACTTCTTCGACGCGCGAGCCCTCGAAACCTCCCGCTGCGAGCATAGCGGCCAGGTCATCGGGCGAGCCGAACTCGCTGCCCGCAGGCTCGCCGTTCGGACCAGTCGCGTCGATCGACGCCGACGTGTTCGCATCGGTCGGCTCGGGGGGAAGGCCAGCCGCCGCCGAGGTTCGCGCCGCCGCCTCACGTGCCATGCGGTTGAAGTCAGGCACGGAGGAAGCGGCACCTGGTGAGCGGCGGGCTTCCCGGTCGTCGCGTCGTTTAGCAGGGGAAGCCGGCGCGGCAGAATACGCGGGAGCATCCCCGACGAACGCGTCCTCGTCGCCATAGGGGACCGGCTCGTCGTAGGGAGCGTCGCCGTACGCATCGAGCGGAACGGGATCTGGCTCGGGAACGAACGCGCCCGTGTTCTGGGCGCCCCGCATCTGCGGCTCGCGTACCTGCGGGCCTGCCTGGCGCGCATTCGCAGATGAAACGGGCCGTCGAGCCGTCGAGCGCGCAGGTTCAGCAGACGCCGCAGCCGCCTCTCGCTCCCGAACCGCGCGCATCGCCGCAGCTGCGGCCTCGCGAGCGGCGCTTGGTCTTTCAGCATGGGACGCCTGAGGCTGTGCTTGCTGCGTCGCCGATCGAGCAGAGGCCCCTGACGAGGAAGCGGACGGGGCCGCCACCGCGCTTGCACCCTGGGAAGGGCCCTTCGAGAAGGCAAACGGGATTGCCGCACCGCACGACTGCGCGAGCGCCGCAGAAACGGCGTCCTGCACATCGGGCTTCTGCACAGCATTGAACGCAAAGGCATTCTCCACGGGAAACTCGATGATGAGCATACCGCGGCCCTCGTCGAGCACAGCCTTCGTGTTCAAGAAGAGCACGCCATAGGCCGCCTTGCTCTTCTTGAGCGAGGCGATGGCCGAACTCCAGATGCGCTGCAGCGCTGCCTCGTTGCGCAGCGTGTCCGCAAGCTCGGCGGGAATCGCGCCACATACTGCGGAAGCGCCAGCAACCGCAGCAGCCGCCGAAGCGGCGTTCTCACGGGGCGCCGCTTCGGTCGCCGCCGCGGCCGTCGCTGCGTTCACGGCAGGAACAGCCTCGGCCGACGCCCGGAAGCCCCCCGCGGGAGAGCCAGCCCCCCGAGAGGCAGCCTCTTGCGAAGCCGGCATTTCACTTGCCGCGGTGCGGGCGTGGCGGGAATCAAACGACGCGCCTGCCTGCCCCATCGCCGAGCCCGCCGAGCTCGCCGCTCCCCGATGCGCCCGGGCGCTCGGCTCCGACGCCGCGCTCGACGGCGCACCCGTCGCCACAGCAGCAGCGGGAGCGGCGGCGGTGGGAGCGACAGCAGGGGCAATCACCCGCGAACAGGCCGAATACCCCGACTCGAGCGCCTCGATGCGCTCGGCGAGCGCCTCGAGCGTCAGGTCGCTGTCGGGCCGCACCATGCGCGTAAGCGCAATCTCGAACGACAGGCGAGGATTGGTGGACGTCTTCAACTCGGCCGACAGATCGCCCAAAACGCCGAGCAAGCGCGCCAGACGATCGGGGCCGAACAGCGGCAACTCGCCTGTGAGCTCTCGGCGCTCGGACTCGGACACCTCCAGCGCCACGTCGGCGCCCACAAGCGACATCACGTACAGGTTGCGCACGCGCTCAGCCATATCGCCTACAAATCGGGCCAGGTCGGCTCCTGTTTCCACATATTGCGCCGTCCAGCGGAAGCACGCTGCAGCATCACGGGTGCCGACCGCGTTCATGATTTCGGACATCTCGCTCGAATCGAGCGACCCGAGCATCGCCTCGGCACCCGCAAGCGTCACCTTGCCCTCGCCGAACGCGATGATCTGCTCGAGGGAGGTGAGCGCGTTGCGAAGGCCGCCTTCCGCGCGATGCGCGATCAAATCGAGCGCCTCGCCCTCGAACTCGACCCCTTCGGACACGCATACCGCACCCAAACGCGCGACCATAGCCTCGGCGGAGATGCGGCGGAAATCAAATCGCTGGCAGCGGGAATGGATGGTCTCGGGAACCTTCTGCGGGTCGGTCGTCGCCAGGATGAACACCACATGGCTCGGCGGCTCCTCGAGCGTCTTCAGCAGCGCGTTGAACGCCGCCACCGAGAGCATGTGAACCTCGTCGATGATGTAGACCTTGTAGCGCCCGCGCGTCGGCGCAAACTGCACGCGGTTGATGATCTCCTCGCGGACGTTGTCGACGCCGGTGCGGCTTGCCGCATCGAGCTCGTAGACGTCGGGGTGCTCTCCCGCGGCGATAAGCTGGCAGTCCTCGCACGTTCCGTCGGGGTCTGCAGTCGGGCCACCCTCGCATAAAAGCGCCTTCGCAAGCAGGCGGGCAGTGGTCGTCTTACCCGTGCCGCGCGGGCCGCAGAACAGGTATGCATGACTGACTTTATCCTGCTCAATGGCATTTTTGATAGTGCGCTCGATATGCTCTTGGCCCACCACGTCCTCA
>USJN01000211.1 GCA_900554945.1 uncultured Coriobacteriaceae bacterium
AGCAGTACAAGGTTGCCCCTGGAGACCGCATCAACATCGAGAAGCTCGATGCCGAGGTGGGCGCTGAGGTCGAGCTTCCTGTCATCTGCGTCGTCGACGGCGAGACCGTCGAGGCAGATCCTGCCAAGGCCGCTGCCACCAAGGTGGTCGCAACTGTCATCGAGCAGTTCAAGGGCGAGAAGGTTCTCGTCTTCAAGTTCAAGAAGCGCAAGAACTACAAGAAGCTGCGCGGCCATCGTCAGCAGCTCACTCGCGTGGAAATCAAGTCCGTCGGCACCGCTGTCGCCGAATAGATAAAGGGAGGCATACACCATGGCTCATAAGAAAGGCTTAGGCTCCAGCCGTAACGGTCGCGACTCTCACGCACAGCGACTCGGCGTGAAGATGTTCGGCGGTCAGCATGTCCGTACTGGCAACGTCATCGTTCGTCAGCGCGGCACTAAGTTCCATCCCGGCGAGAACGTCGGCCGCGGCAAGGACGACACCCTGTTCGCTCTGTGCGACGGCACCCTCGAGTTCACTCGCGGCGTGAAGCGTCGCGTGCACGTCCGCCCCGATGCCGAGGCACAGGAATAGCACGCTACCGCGCAATCAGCATAGATAGTCGGTTTTCGAGGCGCCCCCTGCATATCAGAGGGCGCCTTTCGTTTACAATCCAGACAACGCGGGCGCACATGATGCCCGCCCTGGCAGCTAAGGATCCCCCATGTTCGTAGACAAGGTACGCATATACGTCAAAGGCGGCGACGGCGGCGCGGGCTGCATGTCCTTCCGTCGCGAGGCGCACGTCCCCAAAGGCGGCCCCGACGGCGGCGACGGCGGTCACGGCGGCAACGTCGTCATCCAGGCCGACCTGGGTGTCTCGTCGCTGATCGACTACCGCTTCAAGCACCACTTCAAGGCTGAGCGCGGCACGCACGGCAAGGGCTCGCGCATGCGCGGCGCCGACGGCGAGGACATGATCTTGAAGGTGCCTGTGGGCACGGTGGTTCACGAGTACTTCGAGGAAACGAAGGAAACGGGTGAGCTCATCGCCGACCTCACGCACGACGGCGAGCGCATCACCGTGGCGCTCGGCGGCGTCGGCGGCCGCGGAAACGTGCACTTCGTCACGTCCACACGCCGCGCCCCTGCGTTTGCCGAGCTGGGCGAGCCTTCGCAGGAGCAGTGGGTCGAGCTTGAGATGAAGCTCATGGCCGACGCGGCGCTTGTGGGCATGCCTTCGGCGGGGAAGTCCTCGCTCATCTCGAAGATCTCGGCGGCCCGACCGAAGATCGGCGACTACCCGTTCACGACGCTTGTCCCGAATTTGGGCGTGGCGACGAGCGGCGATTTGAGCTTCGTCTGCGCCGACGTCCCCGGCCTTATCGAGGGCGCGCACGAGGGGCGTGGGCTTGGGCACGAGTTCCTCCGCCACATCGAGCGCACCGCGCTCATCGTGCACGTGGTCGACCTCACGGGCGACTACGAGGGGCGCGACCCTTTGAACGACTACGAGGTGATCAACCGCGAGTTGGAGCTGTACGCGAGCGATCTCGCGTCCCGCCCGCGCATCGTCGTTGCCAACAAGATCGATGTCCCCGGTACCGAGGAGATCTGCAAGAAGCTCGCCGAGCGCGTGCGAGCCGACTCCATCGCCGCGGCCGGCGGCGACGAGTTCGCGGACAGCCCTATCGACCCGAAGCTCTACTGCATCAGCGCGCTCACGGGCAAGGGCGTCGACTCGCTCAAGGCCGCCATCGCGACGAAGGTGCACGAGCTGCGCGAGGAGGCTCGCGCGAAGGCCGCCGAGCAGCCGGAGTTCGACCACGTGTGGGAGCACAAGCGCGAGATGCGCGACCGTCGCTTCACCGTGCGCAAGCTCTCCGACGGTGTCTTCCGCGTGGAGGGTGGCCAGGTTGAGCGCATGGTTATCCAGACGGACTGGGAAAACGAGGACGCCATCGCCTTCCTGCAACACCGTTTCAAGCGCATCGGCGTGGAGGACGCGCTTGCGAAGGCGGGCGCCCGCAACGGCGACGAGATCCGCATCGTGGGGCGCGCATTCGAATTTGAGTCGGCGACGGCAGACGACGCGTTCGAGGAGCTCGACATCTAATGAACGAGGCCAAGATCGACATTTCCGCAGCAGGTGAGGGGTGCGGGGCTCGCGAGGCGCATGAGGGCCGCGAGTCGCGCGACACCCGCGAGGGGCAGCTTGCCGCCCACTTGCGCCCGCTTGTGGTCAAGATCGGCTCCTCGACGCTCACTACGTCGGAGAGCAAGATCGACTACGCGTTCCTCGACGACGTCGCCCGCCAGGTGGCACACGTGCGCGAGGCCGGTTTCTCGCCCATCATCGTGACGAGCGCGGCCATCGCGTGCGGGCTCGAGGCGCTCGGCATAGAGCGGAGGCCCACCGATATGCCGAGCCTTCAGGCGGCGGCCTCGGTGGGGCAGAGCGCGCTTTCGGCAGGATACGCCCGCGCGTTCGCCCAACATGGGATTACCACGTCGCTTGTGCTTTTGACCAGGCGCGACACTGCTGACCGCACGGCGTATCTCCATGCGCGCGACACGCTTTCCCGCTTGCTTGAGATGGGGGTCGTGCCCATCGTGAACGAGAACGACACGGTGTCGGTCGAGCAGATCCGCTTCGGCGACAACGACACGCTCGCGGCGCTCGTCGCCTGTCTCGTCGAGGCGGAGCTCATGGTGATCCTCTCCGATATCGACGGGCTCTACGACGCGAACCCGACGAAGGTCGAAGGCGCGCACCTGATTGAGCGCGTCGAACGCATCGACGAGAGCATCATGGGCGTCGCGGGAGACGCGGGAAGCGTTGTCGGCTCGGGCGGCATGATCACCAAGATTAAGGCCGCGCGCGTGCTCATGGCGGCGGGCATCCCCATGACTATCTGCCTCGGCCACGCTCCCGATGCCATCGTGCACGCAGCTTTCGGCGACCGCATCGGCACGCGCTTCTCGGCAAGCGAGCGTCCGCACGAGATCACGCCGCGCAAGCTGTGGATCGCGCTTGGCGATTCCGCGCGCGGCGCGCTCATCGTCGACGACGGCGCGAAGAACGCGCTGCTTCACCGCGGCAGCTCGCTTCTATCGGTGGGTATCTCGCGTGTCGAGGGGCGCTTCAACGACGACGACATCGTCGACGTGAAAGACGCGACAGGGCATGTGATTGCCCGCGGCCGCACGGCGTTCTCGAGCGACGAGGTGGAGCTTGCCTGCGGGCGCACGCGCGAGGAGCTCGAACGCAACCGCCTGCTCGCGGCATTCGCCGACAAGCCAGTCATCCACCGCGACGAGCTGATCGCCTTCGAGTAGCGATTGAGAACCACCCAGTGAGCTGGGATAACCGAGGGGAACGGGCGAGAGAAAGGTTCAGGCATGTACGAAGAGATTGAGATGCTCGCCAAGCGGGCTCGCACGGCAAGCGTGCGCCTGGCCCAGACGAGCGACGACGAGCGCAACGGCGCCCTGCGCGCCATGGCCCAAGCGCTGCGCGAAAGCGCGCCCGAGGTTCTTAAGGCGAACGCTGCCGACGTGGCTGCTGCACGCGAGAAAGGCACGAAGGAAAGCCTCATCGACCGGCTGCTTCTCACCGACGTGCGCATCGAGGACATGGCCGCCGCGCTCGAGAGCCTCGCCGAGCTTCCCAACCCGCTCGGGCGCACGCTCGAGCCGCGCACCCTCGAGTCGGGAATCCGCCTTGAGCGCGTAAGCGTCCC
>USJN01000212.1 GCA_900554945.1 uncultured Coriobacteriaceae bacterium
GGTGCGCACGGAAGGCAGCGGCGAGGGCATCGATCGGCCCGCGGGGGTGTGGCCTGACCTGCACATGAGCTGGATCCCCATCTGGTCGAAGAGCTGCGTGCGCTGCGGCGGGCGGCTGGCGGAGGGCGAGCTTCCCTACTGCGTGAACGCATGCCCGAACGGGGCGCTTTCCATCGGCGATACCGCGGCAGGGGAATGCGAGGAATTGCGGCAGCGGGGTTTCCGCATCTTCAAGCTTCCCGTCTGGGAAAACGCCGCCGATAACGTGGTGTACGCCTCGAAGGGGTAGCGAGGGTTAGGCCGAGGCCCAAAACCTGAGGTTAGGGGCTCCCTGGACGGCAACGCCTGGCCGTCCGGGGAGCCCTATCCAGGACCGCCGCGCATCTTCATTCGGAATCCGCCCGCTTTCGCGAGTTCGAGGCCGGGCGCCCCCATCGGTGCTGCTATACTTTCGAACCATGGACACACTATCGAACACACACCACGCGCCTGCCCGCAAGCAGCGCATCGCCGTCGTCACCATGGGCGTGAAGCTCGGCGACGAAACGCGCGGCTACACGCGCTTTCGCTTCCTGTCGGAGCTGCTCGTGCGCGAGGGCTTCGACGTGACGCTGTTCACCTCGTCGTTCCAGCATTGGGAGAAGGCCCAGCGCGACATCGAGAAGGCGTGCTATCGCGACCTCCCGTACCGCGTCGTCTTCATCCCCGAGCCCGGCTACAAGAAGAACCTCGACCTCGCGCGCATCATGAGCCATCGTAAGGCTGCGAAGAATCTGCGCCACATGTTCGCGGAACGCTTCGCCGCTGATGCTCGCGCGTTCGACCTTATCTACGCCGAGATTCCGCCCAACGACGTTGCCCGCGTGTGCGCGGAGACGGCGTACGAGCATGGGATTCCCTTCGTTGCCGACGTGAACGATCTGTGGCCCGAGGCCATGCGCATGGTCGTGAACGTGCCGGTCGTGAGCGACATCGCCTTCCGACCGTTCGCGCGCGACGCGCATCGCGTCTACGAGCTGCTCTCGGGTGCGGTGGGAACCTCCGATGAGTACGCCGCGCGCCCCGCCGCCGATCGTGAGGAGCCTTATGAACGCGTGACGGTGTACGTGGGGAACAACCTTGCCGCATTCGACGAGGGCGTGCGCGAGAACGCAGACGCGGTCGTGAAACCAGCGGGCGAGTTCTGGGTGACATATGCGGGCACGCTCGGCGCAAGCTACGACCTCTCGACCCTCGTTCAAGCTGCAAAGCTCGCGGAGCCGCAGGTGAGCGGCTTGCGCGTGAAGATTCTGGGCGATGGTCCCGACCGCGATAAGCTCACCGAGCTCGCGAGCTCGATTGGCGCGCCCGTCGATTTCCTTGGTTACACCCCCTATGATCGCATGGCAGCCTGGCTCGCCGCGTCTGACATCACGGTCAACTCGCTTGTGCATGGCGCTGCCCAGAGCATCGTCACGAAAATCGGCGATTACCTGGCCGCGGGCATTCCCATGATCAACACGGGGGAGAGCCTCGAGTTCTGCTCGAAGGTGGAGGCGGATGGCTTCGGCGTGAATGTCGCCCCAGGAAACGCGAGCGAGCTCACCCAGGCAATCGTGAAGCTTGCCGCGCACTCCTCGTCGCGCAAGATCATGGGGGCGAAGGCGCGCGACATTGCGTGCCGCCAGTTCGATCAGGCTCATTCTTACCAGGCGATAGTGGAATTGATACGCAATTTGCTCTAAGCGCACATCAAGCGGGTAGGTTCGTTGCACAATTAAGTGCTTGAAGTAACCTGGGCGCACGTGCGCTCAAACGGTTGGCCCATGACCGCGCGCGGCAGAACGGCGGCGTGCGCGAAGGGGCGACGAAAGGACGGCATGCTCGTGAACGTGAAGCGCAACATTCCCTTTTCCCCTCCTGATATTTCTCAAGCTGAAATCGACGAGGTGGCCGATGCGCTCCGAAGCGGCTGGATCACTACCGGTCCGAAGACCAAGCAGTTCGAGCGCGATTTGGCGGAATTCAGCCACACGACGCGCTTTGCCTGCTTCAATTCCGCGACGGCGGCGCTCGAGTGCGCCCTGCGCGCGCTCGGCATCGGGCCAGGTGACGAGGTCATCACGAGCGCTTACACCTACACTGCCTCGGCGAGCCCGATCGTGCACGTGGGCGCGACCCCCGTGCTCTGCGACGTGGCGCCCGGCTCTTTCGAGATTGACTGCGACCAGGTGGCGGGCCTCGTCACCGAGAAGACTCGCGCCGTCATCCCCGTCGATGTGGCGGGTGTCATGTGCGACTACGACCGCCTGCGGGCAGCGCTTGAGAGCGTGAGCGGCAAGTGGCGCCCGTGCACGCCCCGCGAGGAGCTCTTCGATCGCGTGCCCATCGTTGCCGACGGCGCGCACTCGCTCGGTGCGGTGCGCCATGGCCTTCATTCGGGACAGGCAGCCGATCTCACGACGTTCTCCTTTCACGCGGTGAAGAATCTCACCACGGCCGAGGGCGGTGCGCTCACCTGGCGCGATATCCCCGGGCTCGACTCGGAGGAGCTCTATCGCGACCTTATGTTGATGTCGCTTCACGGCCAAACGAAAGATGCGCTCGCGAAAACGCGCGTCGGTGCATGGGAATACGACGTGGCGTTCTGCGGCTGGAAATGCAACATGACCGACTTGCAGGCGGCGCTCGGTTTGGCGCAGTTGCGCCGCTACTCGGGTCTTCTCGCTCGCCGTCGCGAGATTGTCGAGCGCTACGAGCGCGGGCTTGCCGACCTGCCGTTTGCCCTGATCGAGCATTACGGGGAAGACTTCGCGTCGTCGGGGCACCTCATGCTCGCGCGCATCGAGGGCGCCTCGCAGGAGTTCCGCAACGCGTTCATCAACGAGATGGGGGAGGAAGGCGTCGCCTGCAACGTGCATTACAAGCCGCTGCCCCTGCTCACCGCCTATAAAGATTTCGGCTTCGACATCGCCGACTTCCCGAACGCGCTCGCGCAGTTCTCAAACGAGGTCACGCTGCCCCTGCACACGAAGCTCTCCGACGACGATGTGGACTACGTGATCGCGATGTGCCACGAGGTGTTCGCAAGGCTTTCCGCGAAGGGCGTGCGCTAGATGTACCTGCGCTTCGGAAAACGTGTCTGCGACATTGTCATCGGCTTGATTGCGCTGCCGTTTGTGCTGATCATCGTGGCGATTTGCGCGCCGCTCATCTACTTTGAGGACAAGGGCCCCATCTTCTACAACGCGCCGCGTGTGGGCAAGGACGGCCGCGACTTCACGATGTACAAGCTGCGCTCGATGAAAGTGAACGCGCCTGACCTGGTGATGGAGGACGGGTCGACCTACAACGGCGCCGACGACCCGCGCATGACGCGCATCGGGGCCTTCATGCGCAAGGCCTCGATCGATGAGATGCCTCAGTTCTTGAACGTGCTCAAAGGCGACATGAGCGTTGTGGGTCCGCGCCCCGATCTGCGGCGAGAAACCGAGCTCTACGAGGGCGATGATGGGGAGAAACTGCTGGTCAAACCTGGCATCACGGGTTATGCCGCCGTCTACGGGCGCAACTCGCTGCCCTGGCGCGACCGCTTGAAGCTCGATGTGTACTACGTGCGCCACGTGTCTTTCGCGCTCGACGTGAAGGTGTTCTTCCGCACGTTCTACGTCATCTTCAAGCAGGACGGTGTCTACGTGGAGCCCGAAGATGGGGATGTGAAGGAAGCCTAGGCCTCGGGTT
>USJN01000213.1 GCA_900554945.1 uncultured Coriobacteriaceae bacterium
ATCGAGCCCTGGACGTCGGCCTTCACGATGAGGTTCAGGTCGGTCTGCTTGCCCTCTTCGATGCGGCTGAACAGGTCGTCAAGGCTCATGTGGGACTTCGTCTCCTGCTCGGCGAGGCGTGCACGCAGCGCGCGCTCCTCGGCAAGCTTGCGGGCATCGCGCTCGTCTTCGAACACGCGGAACTCGTCGCCTGCGGTGGGAACGCTGTTCAGACCGAGGATCTCGACCGGGTCTGCGGGGCCTGCGGAATCAACATGCTTGCCGCGCGGGTCGATGAGCGCACGGACGCGGCCGTAGGACGTGCCCGCGACGACGGTGTCGCCGGTGTGCAGCGTGCCGCGGTGGATGAGCACCGTCGCAACCGGGCCACGGCCCTTGTCGAGATTCGCCTCGATGACGTAGCCGGATGCCTCGGCATCAGGGTTCGCCTTGAGCTCGAGCACGTCGGCCTGGAGAAGGATGGTCTCAAGCAGGTCGTCGATGTGGAGCTTCTTCTTCGCGGAAACCTCGACGAACATGTTCTTGCCGCCCCACTCTTCGGGGATGACGCCATGCTCGACGAGCTCCTGGCGAACGCGGTCGGGGTTCGCACCGGGCTTGTCGATTTTGTTCACCGCGACGACGATGGGTACATCGGCAGCCTTGGCATGGTTGATTGCCTCAATGGTCTGCGGCATAACGCCGTCATCAGCGGCGACGACGAGCACGATGACGTCGGTCACCTGAGCACCGCGGGCACGCATGGCGGTAAACGCCTCGTGGCCCGGCGTGTCGATGAAGGTGATCTGGCGACCGTCGATGTTCACGATGGATGCACCGATGTGCTGGGTGATGCCACCCGCTTCACCTGCGGCAACGCCGGTATGGCGAATCGCGTCGAGCAGCGAGGTCTTGCCGTGGTCGACGTGACCCATGACGGTAACGACAGGCGGACGCGGCTTCAAGTCCTCCTCGGAGTCATGGTAGACGACGGCGTACTCCTCCTCGGGAGAAACCACGCGGACCTTGCGACCCATGTCGTCGGCGATGAGCTCGATGAGGTCATCGGACATGGATTGGGTGAGCGTCAACACCTGGCCGAGCATGAACAGGCGCTTGATGACGTCGTTTGGCTGCACGCCGAGCAGCTCGGCGAACTTGGCGACGTTGGCGCCCTGGGGTATCTCCACGACGGAGTCATCGAGCACGAGCGTGGGATCGAGACCCTTCTGGATGGCCTCCATCTCCATGCGCTCGCGAGCCTCCGCCTGGCGCTTCTCCTTGCGCTTCTTGCGGCGGCCCTCGCCCTCATGCGAGTTCGCAGCGGCCACAGCGGCGCGCGCCTCGGCAAGCACCTTGTCGCGCTGGAGCTTCTCCGCCTGTACGGCCATCTGGGCATAGCGATCCTCGCCCTGGCTTTGGTTCTCGAGCTCGGGAACGACCTGCACGACGTTACCGCGCTTGCCCTTCTTGCCGCCACGCTCACCCTTCTTGCCGCCGCGCTCGGAGCGCTCGGGCTTGGGCTTGTTGGCCTGCTCGGCCTTCTGCGCCTCGATGCGCTGCTTCTCGGACTCAATCTGGGAAAGCAGCGAGCTGAAGTTGGAAGATTTCTTGGGCGTGAGCACGGGGGCCGGACCCTTGTGCTGCGTCGCCGGCTTGGAAGACTTCTTCCCGCGGGAACGAAGCGCTTCCTCGACCGCCTGCTTCTTAGCGACCTCTGCCGCCATCTTTGCAGCACGGGCCTTGGCGCGGGCCTCGGCCTTCTCGCGCGCGACGCGCTCCTTCTCGGACTCAATCTGGCTTGCAAGGCCCTCGAAGCCGCTGCTCACGGGAGCCTTCTTAGGCGTACGCTTCGGCTGCTCGGAACGAGCCTCGCCCTTGGGGGCACCGCCCTCGCGGCGAGCGCGCTCAGCTTCGCGAAGCGCACGCTCTTTCTCGACGGCAGCGCGGCGGTTGGCCTCTTCCTCGGCCTTCTTGCGCTCTTCTTGCGCCTTCTCCTCGGCAAGCTGCTTCGCTTCCTCGGCATCGATCTTGCCAGCGCGCTGCTTGATTTCAGGAGACAGGTTCTTCCGAATCTTATCGACGTAGGCATCGGCAAGCATGCTCGCATGGCTTTTCGCCGGTATCTTCATCTCATGCAACCGGTCGAGCAATTCCTTGCTCGTCATATCGAATTCTTTCGCCAATTCATGTACTCGCATGCTGGCCATGTACCACTCCTCTTATTCTCTTCCGACGCAACGGCTCGTGTCGCGAGACATCTCGCCGGCGATGCGCTCTAAATCCTGCTCACCGAGCTTCGTGCGAAGCGCTCGGTCAAGTTTACCCGCCTTGCGTGCAGCGGCAAAGCACTCCGCGGAGCATACGTAGGCACCGCGTCCGGGAGCTCGACCCGAAGGATCGAAGGACACGACGCCCAAAGGCGAGCGAACGATGCGCAGAAGCGCGCGCTTCGTGTCGGTCGCACCGCAGGCAACGCAGGTACGCTGCTTTTTCTTTGCCGGTGTCGTCTGGTCCATTGTACGCTCCCGCAATCCCCGCGCGCTTAGAGCGCGTCTTCCATTTCGGCGTGGATACCGCAGAAACGGCTGTTGGGTCGTGCATGGTTGCGACAGCGGTTGCCGTCTTCGTCCACAAAGGCACACAAGCCCTCTTCATCGTCTTCGATCTCGTCTTCGTCGATGAGGATGTTCTCGTTGCGAAGCGGCGCTCCGGCGAAGCTCGCGCTCTTGATGTCGATGTGCCAGCCGGTCAGGCGCGCCGCGAGGCGGGCGTTCTGGCCCTCCTTGCCGATGGCGAGCGAAAGCTGATCGTCGGGGACGACGACGGTCGCGTAGTTGTTCTCCTCGTCGATGATGACCTTCGTCACCTTCGCAGGCGAAAGCGCGTTGGCGACATAGACCGCCGGGTCCTCGTTCCACTGGATGACGTCGACGCGCTCGTTGCGCAGCTCCTCGACGACCATGCGCACACGGCTGCCCTTCGGGCCGACGCAGGCGCCGACCGGGTCGAGGTTGCGCTCGCGGGAGGCGACGGCGACCTTGGAGCGGGCGCCGGGCTCGCGCGCGATCGACTTGATCTCGACCACGCCGTCATAGATTTCCGGGACCTCGATTTCGAAGAGGCGACGGATGAGGTCGGGGTGCGTGCGGGACACGATGATGGACGGGCGCGCCTGGTCGCCACGGGCCTTGGGAAGATCGCTCGCGGGGTCGCGCACGTCGATGATCAGCACCTTCAGGCGCTGGTTATGACGATAGTGCTCATTGTTCGGACGCTCGTTGCGCTCGTTGGGGAAACGCTTCAGGTCGTAGTGCGGAAGCTCGGCCTCGACGCCGTCGCGAATCTTGATAATGGTGAAGTCGGGGGTTCCCTGAAGCACGGTGCCCGTCACGAGATCGCCCACGCGGCGCGAGAACTCCTGGTAGATAGACTGACGACCCGCTTCGCGAACAATCGTGGAAATGACGCTCTTGGCGTTTTGCGCCGCGATACGGCTCACGTCGTCGGGGGTCACGTCGCGCTCGGTGAACTCGGCGTACTCGCCGGTCTCGGGATCAGGCTCGCCCACAGGAACAAGCTCGTAGACATAGATCTTGCCCGTCTGACGGTCGATGGTGACGCGGGCGTCCCATTCAAGGTCAAGAATATGCTGATAGCTTTTAGCGAGCGATGCCTCCAAGCGCTCGATCAGGTA
>USJN01000214.1 GCA_900554945.1 uncultured Coriobacteriaceae bacterium
GTCTCGCTGTTCTTCTATGACCATTGGGCGCTGTCCGTGCTGCTCATCGGCATCGGCTACGAGCTGTTCGATATCGTAACGTGGATACTGTTCGTCGATCTGGCGAAGCGGCGCGTGGATGCTTGCGGACGCTATCGGGTGTTCGGGTGGGGGGTGGCCGCAACATTGTGCGGCATGGGCTTGGGCTATCTCGCGGGAAGCGAGATTCACGCGCGTCTGCTGGTCGGAGACGTGCAGATGTCCACGGTTGGCATTCTATGCGTCACCGTGTTGGTGGTGACGGCGTTCCTCGTTATACCGGAAGGGACGATCGCTCAAGTAGTTGGCCGGCGAGGGCGCCTTCGAGGTGGCGAGCGCAACGAGGGCGCTACGGGGGAGCGCGCGGAGTCCTCATCGAAGATCTCGCCTGCTTCTTCATTGGAAAGGCGTTGCGAGGCGATAGCGGTCGAGCGGCGTCTGACGCCTCGCGAGAGTGAGGTACTCGTGCTGCTGGCGCGCGGGCGTACGTTGGCTATCGTCATGCGCGACTTGCAGATAGCTAAGGGCACGGCGCAGACGCACATCGAGAACGTATACGCGAAGCTTGGCGTGCACAAGCAACAGGAGCTCATCGATCTCGTCGAGGGCTTCGCTATCTCGGATGACGCCTGATCGGAGCAAAAATACGATGCTCCATCTGATGCAAGGGATCGGGGCGCGGGTATCATGGGGGATGCACAAGGTTCGACATACACAAGGAGGCATTTCATGGGACGCATCGTTCTGTCCGTATACACCCCGCACTATATTCCCAACGGCAATGAGGTTGCCGTCATCGAGACGTCTCGCGGCACGATCCGCGTACAACTGGCCGGCAAGGACGCGCCCGTGACCGCGGGCAACTTCATCGAGCTCGCCGCACGCGGGTTTTACGACAAGTTGAAGTTCCACGCGCACAAGCCGGGCTCCGTGGTGCTGGGCGGCTGTCCCACCACGCGCACGCTGGGGCCTGCGCAGGTGGACGCGGCGGCGCGCGGCATGATCCGCGGCATCCATCCCGGCACAGGCGACGCGCGCTACACCATCGTGGACGAGTGGGAGACCAACCCGAACAACAAGCACGTGCTGGGAAGCCTCTGCATGGCGCACAAGTCCGAGCCGAACTCGGGTAGCTGCCAGTTCTACTTCTCGCTGTCCGAGCAGCCTGAGTTCGACGAGAAGTTCACCGTGTTCGGCCAGGTGATCGAAGGTATCGATACGGTGCAGGAGCTGGGGGTGGGCGACGCGATCAAAAGCATCGTCATCGAAGGCGCCGACGAGGAGGCGCTGGCCGAGGCGATCTCCCACGAGCTGCCGCGCCCGAAGTCGCCGAAGGAAGTGCTCGAGGAGCTCGATCGCGAGCGCGAAGAGCGCAGGAAGCAGGCCGAAGCGGACGCGGCCGCGGGGGAGGAAGAGTAGCGGGTTCCCGCCGGGCGAGGGCGGCGTCGCCCTCGCCTATTCGTACGTCTCAACCAGATCGATCAGCTCTTGCTGCTTATGCACGTCGAGCTTGCGGTAGATGTTCTCGATGTGCGTGCGGGCGGTACCCTTTGCAATCTGCAAGTCGCGGGCGATGATGGACAGGGTGCGACCGTACGCCAGAAGCACGATGACCTCGCTCTCGCGCGGCGTCAGGCCGTAATCTCTCGCCACGCTCGCGCAGTGCTGCTCGAGCCGCCCCGCGCCCGCATCGACAACCGCGACGGCGGGTGCTTCTTCGACGTCCTTTTCCTTGCGGCTTGTGCGCATGGTTTGCGACAGCTGCGCCACCACGCCCTCGGGCAATACCATGAACGCCACCACCACAAGGCACAGTGTGGCCAACATGGCCACGGCGGAGATCTGCATGTCCCCGCTGGCGATCATCGCGTCGCACGCCCTGCCCGCCATGGTTCCCGCTCCCATTCCCGCGAACATGAAGGCCACGCCCAGCCCGAAGATATGCAGCGCGTTCTCGTTGCGTCGACGCGATACGTCTACGAACAGCACCCAGGTGAGGATGTCGAAGAACTCGTAACCCGCGTTGATCAGCAGGATGGACATGGCGGCGTGCGTGTCGAAGAACAGCGCAATGGCGACGAATCCCGCCACCATGATGGGCAACGACAGCCGGTAGGTGAGTGCGGCGTTGAAGCGCTCGCGCAGCTTCGCCACGATGACGAGGAACACCACGCCCACTACGATGAGTCCGAATATTGCGCTTCCGCCGACGAACGCGAACGGGTCGTCGTAGGCGGGTATGGCATCGAACAAGCGGCACAGGAACGAGAACGTCATGATAGAGAACATGAGCTTGCCCACGCCGAACTTCGCGCCCGGTTCTTCCTCGGCGTCACTCTGAGACGTCGAGCGGGCCGAGGGGTCGTCGGCATTCGCGTTCTCGACCGCGGGTTCCTCTTTGGGTTTCTGCGTGAGGTCGCTCCACGACAGACCGGTGCGGTTCGCTTCGAACAGCAGCAAGCCGAACGATAACAGGGGTATCACCGCGAAGCCGATGAAGCTCGTATGATCGTTCGACATGCCGGCGACGAGCGCGGTGACGATGGCCGCCGCGGGGGAAGCGACGGCGGCGAACAACGTGGCGTGGCGGGCGAAGCGGTCGCCCCACAGCACCTGCAAGGGCCCCGTTCCCAAGCCGCCGGCTACGAACCCGACGATCATGAGCGCCTCGCTGTTCAGGGCTAGCGCCACGGGGATGATGATGCCGCTTGCGGCAAGGGCTACCGGAGTTGCGCGGAACAGCGCGACGCGCACGACGCCCTCGCGCTTGCCGCTTCGATTTGCAACGAACGACACGGTCAGTGCGCTGAGCGCGCCGAACAAGAGGTAGGCCCAGGTGAAGGATGATGCTGCGCCTGCGATGAGCGGCGCGCCCAGGCAGAACACGATCCATGCGCGGCACAAGCCGAACCCTATGACGGTTATCAGGTAGTCGAGCGTGCGCGAGTCGCGTTCCGCGGAGGTCGTTTCCGCGGCCGCCTCCGCCGCCTGGCCGCCCTCTCCTCCGTTCGGAAGGCCGCCGGTAGCGCCGTCCCGGCCTTCGCCCTTGGTTCCGTATTGCATGTGCATCTCTCCCCAGCGTTCATGCCACGGGCCGCGCCGAGCGACGCGGCTCCCTCCCGTTTGCAACAAAACTCATAAGTAGCATCATACGCAATTTCATACGTCGATCAAATCGGATGGAGCATCCGATAGGGGTCTGATCTGGAAAATCCTATTCAACGTCAGATGTCCTGCGAAAAATCCGACCGCCCATCAGATGTGCCGGAAACGTGCCGAGCGTAACGTTCGAAAGGCAAGAACGGATGCTTCCAAGGAGGGGCATCTCTGCTGGGAGAGAGGCAGGGGCCGATGTTCGATGCTCGCGAGCTCGATAGCTGCGCGGTGCGGGAATCGGTTCGTTCATTCAAGTAGGAGGAAGGAACACTATGAGCAAAGGCATGGAAGGCGGAGTTTCCCGTCGTTCGTTCCTGAAGGGCGCGGGCGTCGCTGCCGCAGCCGTGGCGGGTTCCGCCGCGCTGGCCGGCTGCGCGTCGGGTTCGACGGGCGCGGCTTCGGGCGATTGGCTGCCGAAGAGCTGGGACTACGAGTGCGACCTCTTGGTCATCGGCTACGGCG
Source organism: uncultured Coriobacteriaceae bacterium (assembly GCA_900554945.1). Lineage (GTDB taxonomy): Bacteria > Actinomycetota > Coriobacteriia > Coriobacteriales > Eggerthellaceae > Ellagibacter. Next base: position 3,637 of record USJN01000214.1, read on the forward strand.
GCGCGGGCATGTGGGCGTCGCTCATCGGCGCCGACGAGT
>USJN01000215.1 GCA_900554945.1 uncultured Coriobacteriaceae bacterium
GAAAGCGAGCACATGACCAACACGGCCAAGCAGCTCCACATCGCACAGCCCGCGCTCACGCAGTCAATCCACCGCCTCGAGCAGGAGCTCGGCGTGAGCCTGTTCGAGCGTGCGGGGCGCGGCATCCGCCTCTCCCCCGCCGGCGCCTACGTTCGAGACCGCGTGAAGCCCGCGATGGAAACCCTCGAGAATGTGGCGCGCGATGTGCAGCTTTTCCAACAGGGCGAGCAGGGCGTAGTCCGCGTCGGCGTGCATGCGGCATCCGGGGTGGCTATAGATGGCATCGCCGCCTATAGCGAGCTCAACCCGCATGTCTCGTTCGAGATCACGCAGGACGAGCGCGAGCGACATCGCGACGTCATCGTAACAACTATTACGCCGCGCGGCTCGAGCACGGTGGAAAACGCCGTCGAGAAAACGCCCTTCTCCGAGCGCATCGGCATCGCCGTTCCCGCAGGCAGCGCGCTTGGGGAAACCGCCTCGCTTTCCGATTTCGCAAGCGAGCGGTTCATCGCGCTCGCGGGGTCGCGCCGCTTTCGCGAGGTGTGCGACACCTTCTGCGCGCGCCGAGCCTTCACCCCGCATATCGCCTTCGAAAGCGACAATCCGCTCGTCGTGAAGAAGATGATTGGCCTCGGGCTTGGTGTGGGGTTTTGGCCCGACCACAGCTGGGGCGACCTCGACCCGAAGTCCTGCCGCCTTGTCCATCTGCAGGAACCCGAGTTCACGCGCGACGTCATCGTGGCGAAGACAAGCCGCTGCACCCCGGATTCCGAAGCACAGCGCTTCTACGAATTCCTGCTCGACTACGTGGCGAAACGCTGGGAAGAATAGCATCGAACGTACGGAGGAATCTTGACGCGACCGCCCGCCGGTTGGGCAAAGACTCATGCTGACAACATCTTTCCCGCAACGACCGCCCCGCAGGAGCAGCCCCGACGTCGGCATAGTCGCTCGCGCACGCAAAAGGCCCCGACGCCTGCGCGGATTTGCGCGAGACATCGGGGCCTTGTCACTTCAAAGAGCGAGCATCCGCCTTCGCGGACACATCCGCTTTCTTATGCGGCGAGGATAGGCGCCGCGACTTGCTTCTTGCGGGAAAGCACACCGGGCATCCAAGCGCTTTCGCCATCGTTCAAGTTCACGCCGAACACGTCGGAGACGAACTGCGTATCGCCCTCGCAAATGAACTGCGAGCCCTCAGCGAGGATGTCGGTCGCGAAGAACAGCACGAACTGGTAGCCCTTTTCAGCGACGAGCGCTTTGATAGCCTCACGAATCTCGGCTTCGCGGCCAAGCACCGCCTTCAAGTCGACGGTCTCGAACTGGCCGATGTAGACCTTGTTGCCATTCTTGAGTTCGAATTCCTTCGCGTCGGCGTTCACCAGCTTGTCGATAGGAAGCTCGGCGGGGTTCGAACGGCACTTGAAGATGTCCATTCCGTATTCGACCGGATCGACGCCCAGAGTCTTGGCAGTGCGCGCAATTATATCGCGGTCGAAATCAGTCGTGGTGGGCGACTTCATGATGACGGTGTCGGTGAGCATCGCACCGAGCAGCAGTGCGGCGATGGACTCGGGAAGCTCCACACCCTCGATCTCGAATTCGCGCGCGACGATGGCGGCGGTGGAACCGACAGGCTTCACGTTCACGCGAATCGGCTGCGCGGTGGTAAGGCCGCCCAGGCGGTGATGGTCGACAACTTCGACGAGGTCGTCAGTGTTCAAGCCGTCCACGGACTGGAGCATCTCGTTATGATCGACGAGGATGACCTTAGCGCCCTCGGGAACCGACTCGATAAGGCGGGGCTGCTCGATGCCGCGCTCGCCCATGATCCACTCGGTCTCGGGAGGAAGCGGCCCCAGGCGCACCGGCTCGAAGACGGCCTCCTCGCCCGCGCGGCGCGCGAGCTCGTTTTTCAGGTATGCATACCCGACAGCCGCGCTTATGGCGTCGTTATCAGGGTTTTTGTGACCGACGACGATGATCGATGACATGTTCTCTCTCCTTGTTTCTCCGCCGTGCAGCTCAAAGCGGCAGCGTACATCGTGATGTGCAGCTAACCTGAGCGATCTCGGCGGGATGTTAAAAATGCCCGAACAGTATAACGCACGCCCCGCATCGCGCGAGCTTGGAAACGCAATTGCGCTAGGCGTCGGCGTGAAAGGGATTGCAGGTCGCGAAGCCTCTGCGCTTGCGAGCTCGCGCCTTCCATCCCCTTTGCCCCAACGCAACTGATATATAGTGTTGATGGAATCGGCACGGCGATGCGCGTCTCGAAACGGAAGTTGAGGATGCTTGTCGTGCACGTTATCTACGCAGCGTGCGCCATTGCACATATCGCGTATGCCACGGGCGGCTTCGCACACGCTGCACGCAATGTGAGCGCATTCCGCGAGACGCACGCGACAGCATCAAACTGAGGAGAAACAGGAGCGCATTCCTATGAAAACGCTTGGACTTCGCGATATCATCGGTCCGATCATGGTCGGACCCTCCTCCTCGCATACCGCAGGCGCGCTGCGCATCGCGCTTATGGCGAGAAACCTGTGCGGCTCGGCACCCCAAAAAGCAGTGTTTCGTCTTCTCGGATCGTTCGCGCACACCTACCAGGGGCACGGCACTGACAAGGCACTCATTGCTGGCATGCTTGGGTTTGCCGCTGACGACCTGCGCGTTCGCGACTCCTTCCGCTGGGCCTCCGCAAAGGGGCTCGCATTCTCCTTCACCCCCGACCCCCAGGCCGACGATTTCGCGCACCCCAACACGATCGACGTCACCGTGACCGATGAGTCAGGTTGCACGGTTTGCGTGCGCGGCGAGAGCATCGGCGGCGGCGCAGCCGTGATCACGCGCCTCGACGGCATCGACGTGCACATCACCGGCGAGCACACGAGCGTCGTCGTGCGGCAGCGAGACGAGGCGGGCGTGCTCGCCCATATCGCAAGGTGCCTATCGGACGAGGATGTGAACATCGCGACGACGCGCATGTTCCGCGAAAGGCGCGGCCAGGTGGCCTACACCGTGCTCGAATGCGACCAACGGGTGAGCGACAAGGTGCGCCGCGCGATCGCCGAGCACCCCGGCATCTTCGACGTGCGCGTGATTCCCGCCGACAGCACAGCTTCCGAGGGCGAAGGCGCGAAAGGCTGTCCCATCGACGAGGGGCAGGCGCTTATAAGCTTCGAAGCGCTCGATTTTGCAAGCGGGAAAGAGCTTTTGAACTGGTGCGACACCTATGATTCGACCATCTCGCAAGCCTTCTGCGCCCGAGAGGAGGCCCTGTGCGCGTCGCAGGGGCGCGCCGCCGACACGCAGGAATATCTCAAGCGCGCGCTCGACGTGATGCGCGCCTCGACGCTGCGCCCGATCGAAGAGCCTGCCGAGTCCATGGGCGGCCTTCTGGGCAGCGAGGCGCAGCGGATGCGCGCGTTCCACGCGTCGGGGAGAAGCGTCTGCGGTGATTTGACGGCGAAGGCGGCGACCTATGCGATGGCGGTGCTCGAGACGAACGCGTCGATGGGCCGCATCGTTGCCGCGCCCACCGCGGGCAGCGCGGGCGTCGTCCCCGGCGTGCTCATGGCTCTCGGAGAAGAGCGCGGGTACACCGATGAAGACTTGGCTTGCGGGCTTTCCTGCGCGGCCGCC
>USJN01000216.1 GCA_900554945.1 uncultured Coriobacteriaceae bacterium
GTATTTTATGGCAAATGGCAAAGCTCGTCAATAGCTTTTTTCAAAGTAACGAAGCTATTACGACACCCACAAGAATCGCCGGGGCAAACGGGAACGTCTGGGAGGCGATTCCCTTCCCGCCTTCGCGAAGGCGGGAGGCCATCTGCATCACAAGGACGACGAGGCATGCCGCGAACAGGCACCACAGCCCCCGTTCCCAGCCCAGGAACAGTCCGACCACCACGAGCAACTTGATGTCCCCGCCTCCCATGGAGGAGCGTTGGGCGAAGTGCTCGAACGCGAGCGAGACCGCAAGCGAGCCACCTCCGAGCACGAGTGCCCCCACAAGCCCGTCGATAAGCGTCAAGCCAAAGGGGAATATCCCCATCGTCGCGAAAGCTGCAGCCGAGGGCGCATTCCCCGCTTGCACGCCCGAGCCGAAGGCGCCGACGGAGCAGGCGACCGCCATCACAGCAAGCAGAACGCGCACGGCAAGCCAAAGCGCCGCCATCGCTATCACTAGCTTGTTGGGAATCCGCCTCTCGCGCAGGTCGATCGCGCTCGCCCAGGTTAGCAGCACCAAAAAGAGCGCGAACGACGCCCCACCCGCATACGCAGGGGCGTTGTCAAGGACGACTGATACGCTCATCGGGCTCTCTTTCTATAGGAGTACTGCGACTTGGTGGACAACTGGAAGAGTTATGCGATGTTTTTCGAACCTTGCTTACCGCAATTCGCGCCAAGCAAAAGCAAAACCCCAGGAAAAGGCGAACGCCGACGCACTTTTCCTGGGGTTCCGCCTCGCAAACCAGTGCACAACTCGCTCAGTTGACCACCAACTACCGGTTATGCTTCACGCGGCCGTCCAAATCGACGCTAGCAGCCGAACAGAAGCTCCTTCTCCTCGCCCGGAAGCGCCGCGCGCGCCTGATCGCGCAGGTTGTTCACGCCGATGAAGAACTGGCGCATCATGACCACCATGAGATAGCGGCCCTTCGGCGTCAGCGTGATTTCCTCGTCGTTGTTGGTGGCAAACGCTCCCGCCGCGGTCATGAATGCCATCTCAGCGGGGAGGCCGGCCTCGATTGAGCAGCCGAAATCCTCCTTGAACTGCTTCTTGTCCAGGCGAAGGCCGAACAGTTGCATCATGAAGCGGTAGCGCATACGGTCATGCTTGGAGAAGTGCGTTTTGCCCATGAGGGACATGCGACCGCTTTCGATCTTCTCGTTGTACTGGCTGACGGAGAAGGTGTTCACGTACATGTTCTCGCCCAAATACGTGATGCCGCCCGAGCCGATTGCCGGGTACTCCTCGTAATCAACCACGTACTCGTCGATCATCGCGTCCTCGCCCGCGGCACCCGTGCCCAAGCGGTTGAACGTCCATGCGCTGCCGTTCTCGAACAGCGGCTTGTCACCGCCGATCAGAAGCTCGCAGATGATCTCGTAGAAACGCTGCTCGCGCTTGTAGTCAACCTTGCCCACCGTGCGCGCAAGCGAGCGCTGCACGCTCGGCGACGCCATGAGCGGGTAGAACGTGGTTTGGCTTGCTCCGCTTTCGATTACGCGCTCGATGTCGTTGATCAGGATGTCCTCGGTTTGCGCCGGGAAGTTGAAGATCATGTCGGCGTTCATGGACACGAAATACGGGCTTGCCTCCTGGATACGCTCCATGATTTCCTGACCGCAGCCGTACTTTTCGTAGCGATCCATCTGCTTGAGCAGCCCGTCGTCGAAGCTCTGCACGCCGACGGAAAGGCGATCGACGCGACCTTTCAGCTTCTCGAGATAGCTCGGAATAAGATGGTTCGGGTTGGTTTCCGACGACACTTCCTTGATGGAGAAGTTCTCGCGCGCCATGTCGATCGTCTCGCACAGCTCGTCGATCATGATGGTAGGCGTGCCTCCGCCGATGTAGACGCTCTCGAAGTCGTAGCCCAAGTCCTTGAGCATCATCATCTCTTTGCGCATGTTGGCGAAATAGGGTTTCGCGCGCTCCTCCTTGAACGGGAAGCGGTTGAACGAGCAGTACGGGCACAAGCGCTCGCAGAACGGGACGTGCATATAGAGCATGTAGCGCTGCCCGGGCTTCGGCGGAACGACCTTCGCGTCATCGGTCGGTGTGAGCTTCAAATATTGGTTCGAGCACGCGCGAACCACCGTGCTCAGCATTCGTTCAGAAAGCATATTCTAACTTCTTCCCTGCTATTTCGCCTTCGTAACGTCTTTATTCCCAGGCGGAACGGCCGCGCGCGGCCTTCGCGCCGATGTCGGTGCGGAACTGCTTGCCCTCGAAGCTGATGAGGTCACAGGCGGCATAAGCGCGCTCGCGGGCCTCCTCGAAGGTCTTGCCGAGCGCCACCACGTTGAGCACGCGCCCGCCTGCCGTGACGAGCTCGCCGTCGGCATTGTGGCTGGTGCCCGCATGGAAGACCGACACGCCGTCGAGCGCCTCGGCCTCGTCGATCCCCAGGATGACCTTGCCCTTCTCGTAGGCGCCCGGATACCCGGCGCTCGCGAGGACGACGCACACCGCCCACTCGTCGGCCCATTCGAGCGACAAATCGTCGACGCGGCCCTCGGCCACAGCGCACATCGCATCGACCAGGTCGGTCTTCAGGCGAGGAAGTATCACCTGCGTCTCGGGGTCGCCGAAGCGCACGTTGAACTCCACGATCTTCGGCCCCGCGGGGGTCAGCATGAAGCCGCCGTAGAGCACGCCACGATAGTCGCGCGCGTCGTCGGTTGCCGCCGTGGCAGCTGCGGCCTTGTCCATGATGGCCACCATGGAGGCCATCTCCTCGTCAGTCACGATGGGCACGGGAGAGTAGACGCCCATGCCGCCCGTGTTCGGGCCCTCGTCGCCGTCGAACGCGCGCTTGTGATCCTGAGCGGGAGCCATAGGAAACGCCTTGCCGTTCGCCACGAAGGCGAGCAGCGAGCATTCCGGCCCCGTCATGCACTCCTCGATGAGGACGGTCTTGCCGGCGTCGCCGAACTTGCCGTCGAAGCACTCGCGAACGGCGTCCTCGGCTTCTTCTACCGTCGAAGCGACGACAACGCCCTTGCCAGCAGCCAGGCCGTCGGCCTTCACCACGATGGGAGCGCCCTGCTCGCGAATGTAGGCGATCGCAGGATCGCACGCATCGAAGGTGGCGTACGCCGCCGTGGGGATGTCGTTCTTCTCCATGAACGCCTTGCTGTGCGCCTTGCTTCCCTCGAGCAGTGCGCCTGCGGCATCAGGGCCGAAGACCGAGATGCCCGCGTCGCGCAACTCATCGGCAACGCCCGCGACAAGCGGGGCCTCAGGGCCTATGACCACAAGGTCAACACCGTGCTCGCGCACGAAAGAAAGCACGGACGAGCCACTCATCATATCGACGTCGTTGACGTTGGTCGCAACCGCAGCCGTGCCGCCGTTACCAGGGGCAACGAACAGCTCGTCGCACCGAGGCGACTTGGAAAGCGCCCATGCGATCGCATGCTCGCGACCGCCACTGCCAAGCACCAAAATGTTCACAACAAACCCTTTCTCTCAGGTTCGCAAATAACAAGCAAGGGGAAGCCCGCGGGCCGAACCGCAAAGCCGCAGGCAAACCACATACGCAGGCCAAACAGCCAAAACCCGCAGGTTAAGCAAAAGTCAGCGAGCGCGGCT
>USJN01000217.1 GCA_900554945.1 uncultured Coriobacteriaceae bacterium
GTGCGCGCCGCGTCCATCACGGGCGTCCGTCACGGCATCCTGACCTCGATTGACGCCGACCTTGTGACGCTCGTCTCCGCGCTCACGCTGTTCTTCCTGGCGAGCGCCTCGGTCAAGGGCTTCGGCATGACGCTTGCTTTGGGTATCGTGTGCGACATCGTCATGATGCTTCTGTTCAAGGCGCCGCTCATCCGACTTCTCGCCCCGAAGCTCATCGCGAAGCACCCCAAGTTCTGGGGCGTGGAGGACTGCATCGAGGCTGTGCCTTACTTCCAGGGCGTGAAGCAGGCCGCTTCCCGCAAGGACGTGCGCGGCCGCTTCATCAAGCTCGACATCAACCTTTTGGGGCTTAAGAAGATCTTCCTTACTGCGGCCTGCTGCGCGATGGTGCTTGACGCCATCATCGTCGGCGTGCGCGGTATGAACTTCGGCATCGAGTTCGTCGGCGGCACGTCGGTGACCTTCCACGGCACAGGCGACGTGACGACCGAGCAGGTTCGCGACGCGTTCAGCGATGCGGGCGAGCCCGACGCGGTCATCCAGACCACGACGGCAGACGGCGAGCCGGGCTTCCTCGTCCGCACCACCACGACTTCCGCTGAAGATGCGACGGTGACGGCGAACGAGGTGGCGGACGCCTTCGGCTGGACCACCGACAGCTTCGAGGTCACCACGATAGGCCCAGACTGGGGCGCAAGCGTCATCCAGTCGTCGGCGATTGCGTTCTTCATCTCGCTGCTGCTGATCATCGCCTACATCTCGATCCGCTTCCGCGATCCGAAGATGGGCGTGACAGCGGTCGTTGCGCTGCTGCATGACCTTATCATCGTCGTGGGTGTCTACGTGCTCGTCGGTCGCGAGATCACCCCGAACACCATCGCCGCCCTGCTCACCATCTTGGGCTACTCGCTCTACGACACGGTGGTCGTGTTCCACCGCATCAACGAGAACATGAAGGACGACTCGGTGAAGTGCACCTTCGCCACCATGGCGAACCACTCGGTGAACGAGGTTCTCGTGCGCTCGCTCAACACCTCGATCACCTCGCTTATCCCGGTTGTGGCGATGCTGCTGTTCGGCGGCGAGACGCTGAAGGACTTCGCGCTTGCCATGACGATCGGCCTCGTGTGCGGCTGCTACTCGTCCTACGCCATCGCGACGCCGCTCTACGTCATCTGGAAGACGCACGAGCCGCGCTTCAAGAAGCTGCAGAAGAAGTACGGCAACGACATCCAGCGCTGGTTCTTGAACCGCCTTCCGGGTGCGGCTGTCCCTGCTGTGGCTGTGGCTGCGGCCGGCGATGCGGCTTCTTCGGTGGAAGCGGGCGCATCCGAGGGTACGGCGGCTGTGACTTCGGCGGTGTCTCCCCACGATGCGGCGGTTTCGCCCGACTTCGGCAAGAAGAAGCCCTCGCGCGCCGAACGCAAGGGGAAGAAGTAGCGCGGAGCGGCTTTTGCCGGTTTGCGCGAATGCGATTGATTTGCGAGCCCTCGCACGATAAGGTGGGGGCTCGCTTTATACTTACGGGTAACACTTGTGGCTACGAGAATACGGCACCCAATCGGTGCGCGAAGAGAGAGGAGCGCCCCGTGCGCGAAGGTTCGAACCCTAATTTTTGCCCGCCCGTCGAGGAGGGCTTGACCATCAACTTCGAGGACTCCAAAGGCGACGCGACCGTTTTGGAGTTTCTCGGCCTGCTTCTGCATGGCGGCCATCGCTATGGCATTTTCTTCCCAGTGAGCGAAGAGGAGCCGGCGCTTTCCTCCGGCGAGGTGGTCATCTTGGATGCTGTGGAATTTGACGAGGACGACCAGCCGTCCGGCTTCGAGCTTGTGGAGGACGAAGGTGTGGCGATGGAAGTGTACGCCGCGTTCCAGGAGGCGACGAAGGACCTCTACGGCTTCGAGTAGGAGCTGGCCCTCGTTGCGACAATCAAGGGAATGGACGAAGCGCTGCGCCGGCGATGGTGCAGCGCTTCGTTGTTGATTGGCCCTTCTCGCTACGGCTGGCTTTGCGAGCGCCCTATTTCGCGAACGCTTCCTCCAGTATGCGCTCGAAGGGTTCTTTCGATGCGGCAGCTTTTGCGAGTAGGGCGTCTTTCTTGTCGCGCGTGAGGCGCTTGAAGCGATATTCCGCGCTCATCGCGTCGTGTTTGGTGGGGAACTCCGCGCTTGCGAGCAGGGTGAGCGGCCCGCGCCCGCGCGTGTACTTCGCACCCGTGCCTGCGCGATGCTGGGCGAGGCGCGCCTCGATGTCGGGCGTGTAGCCGGTGTAGAGCGTGCCGTCGCCGCATTCGAGGACGTAGAGGTAGTAGCGCTTGGGCTCGCTTGTCGGTGTGCTTGCGGTGGGCGAGGGCGGAGTGGCGTCGGCGGGGGCGACGTTTGCGCTCGTGCCGACGGGCTCGGGCTCGGGCTCGGGCTCGGGGCTGGCGCTCGTGCCGTCGGGTTCGACCGCGCCACCTCTGGGTAGCAGAATCTCTTTTCCCAGCTCGCTTGCGAGTTCGGGGAGAAGCTTCGCCAGCGTGGCATCGATCGTCTTCTTCTTCAGCTCGCATTCCCATACCACGTGAACGCGCCAGCCGTCAGCTTCGAGCGCAGCGACGTTCTCGCGGTCGCGCTCGACGTTTCGCTCGAACTTCGCGGTCCAGTATTCCACGTTCTTCTTCGGGGTCGAAAGTTTGCAGTGCGGGCATCGGTGCCAGAAGCATCCGTTCACGAACACGCAGACTTTCTTGCCTGGCCAAGCGATATCGGGGTGCCCCGCGACCTTCCACTGCAGACGGTATCCGCCAAGTCCTGCCGCGCGCAGACGTTCGCGCATCAAAAGTTCGGGCTTGGTGTTGGCGCGCTTATTGCCCTGCATCGACTTGTGCACTGCGAAGTTCGAGGCGGCAGGGGCGTCGATTCGTATGGTGCCATAGGAGATGGAGCCGCCTTTGCGGGTGCGGGCAGTTGTGCTTCCCTTTGCGCGGCCGAGCCGTGGCTCCTCGGTGGCGCCTTCGTCTGCCGTCGTTTCCCGCTGCTGGTCTTCTTTCGCCAGTTCGTCGGCAATCGCGTGGAGCTCGTCGCCCCAGCGCTCGATGAGGCGCTCGGTTTTCCAGGCGGCGTTCGCGGGGCTTGTCGAGGGGAGTACGTGCGCGACAAGCCCGACCTTCCACTGCAGGTAGCGCTTGTAGAGGCGGCCTGCCGTGGCGCCGTTGCAGATGACGGCCTCGATATGTGCGCACTCGGTGATGCGCTCGATGTGCGCGGGCACGACGTTTTTGATGCTCGCGTCCGAGGATCCCTTGATGTCGCATTCCTCGATGGCATCCCACAGCGCGATGCCGCCCTCGAGGAGAAGCGCCTTCTTCGCGGCGATCGACTCCTCAAGTGATGCTGTGCTGCCGTTCGGGGGCAGGGGCTCGCCTTCGTTGGGCGGCACCGGCTTGCCGAGGGAGTGCGCGATGACGCGCCAGAAGCGGTTTTGCGGGTTGCCGTAGTAGAAGGCGTTTGCGCGCGAGAGCACCGAGGGAAACGACCCTAGCACGAGGACGCGGGAGTGCTCGTCGAATACAGGGTCGAACCCGTGCGAGATATGCTGATAGCTTGCCATGCGTGAAAGTATAGCGCAGCCGCAGCGTTGCGCTTGTC
>USJN01000218.1 GCA_900554945.1 uncultured Coriobacteriaceae bacterium
ACCACTTTCCATTGATCTCGATCCATCTCCCGGCATTTAGTTAAATCCAAAGAACTTCTGCGCGATCTTATATCCCGCGATGGAGAGGGATCTTCCGCCTTTTCCCGGAAGGTTCATGCCCTGTCCTAAGAAGCCCCAGCGGAGGCGCAGGTAGAGCGCCGGATTGGATTTCTTTAACTCTTCCCACAATGCTTTTTTCTTTGCCATATTCTCCTCGCTGCCGGATTTGATCGCGAGGATCGAGCAGATGACCATCATGATCTCTAAGTAACGGACCATATAGTGGCGGAGCTTCTTATTCTGGATCTTCGTCACATCATAGTAGCCAAGCATCAGCTTCGTCACGCGGATCTGCTGGTCGATTCTTCCGATCATGACCTGTTCATTGACAGACTGGTCGGAGCGGCCGATAAAGTAGCGGTAAAAGTTCACATCCAGGTAGTACATCGTATGTACATGCGGGAGCGGCTCGTAGACGAAGATATTGTCCACGTAGAAGCAGTGCTCGGGGAGCTTCAGGCCGGTTTCGCGAAGCAGCTCGGTGCGATAGATGGCCGAATGCATGAGCAGGTACTGGCTCTGGCGGAAATGCTTCACGTCTTTCCAGCCGAACTCTTCCTCGGTCGGGAACACGTTGAAGTATCCCATCACCGTGCGCGTGCCCTCGTGCACCTTCTCGTAGACGTAGTTGCCGATGACGAGGTCGGTTGCATGATCGCGGTCAAGCTGCGAGCGAAGGTAGGCCATGACCTGGCGCATCGCGTTCTCATCGAGCCAGTCGTCGGAGTCGACGACCTTGAAGTACAAGCCCTCGGCAGCAGCGAGGCCGGTGTTCACGGCAGCACCATGGCCCCCGTTTTCCTGATGGATGGCACGGATGATGCCCGGATGGGCCTCCTGCCAAGCGTCAGCCTTCTGGGGGGTGTCGTCTTTTGTCGAACCGTCGTCGACGATGATGATCTCGATGTCGTCACCGCAGGCCAAAAGCGACTCGATGCATTTGTCCATGTAGGCGGCGGAGTTGTAGCACGGCACCGCGAACGAGATGGTCTTCATGAAAGCTACTCCTCAACCAGCTTGTCGGAAAGCTCGAGTGCGAGGCTGATGATCTTGTCCATGTTGTAGTAGCGGTACTCGGCCAAGCGTCCCAGCGGGTAGAAGTTAGGGAGCTTCGCGGTGAGGGCGCGGTAGCGCTCGTAGTGCGCGCGGTTCTCATCGGAGAGGATGGCGTAGTAGGGAGTCTGCGTATTGGGGTCCTCGTAGGCGCGCGAGTACTCCTTCATGATGGTGGTCTTGTCCGACTTTTGGCCGGTCAAGTACTTGAACTCCGTGATGCGCGTGTAGTCCTCGGTGACGGTGAAGTTCACGGTTCCGCAAGGCAGCACGTGCTCTTTGTCGAAGGTCTCGTACACGAAGTCGAGGCTGCGGTAGGGCAGGCGGCCGAAGCGCGCGAGGAAGAGCTCATCGAGCGGGCCGGTATAGACGATGGGGCCTTCGAACTTCTTGCCATGGAGCTTGATCGCGGAAAGCGGCGCGTCCTCGGCTTCGCTTTCGAACTCGAGTTCGAACACGCTTTCCGCCTCAGTGTTCAGGCAGACCTGGATGTTTTCGTGGTCGAGCATCTCCTCGAAGAGCTTCGTGTAGCCGAAGACGGGCATGCCCTGGTAGGCGTCCTGGAAGTAGCGGTTATCGCGCGAGATGAAAACCGGCACGCGCGCCGTCACCGACGGGTCGACTTCCTCAGGCGTGAGCCCCCACTGCTTCTGCGTGTAGTAGAGGAACACGTTCTTGTAGATGAAGTCCGCCACCTCGGTGAGATCGGGGTCGTCGACGCTCCGCAGCTCGGTGATGGTCACCTTGCGCTCGTCGCCGAACGTGGCGATGAGCTTCTCGATGAGCTGCGAGGCGCGCTCCTCGCCGAAGGCGATCTCCATCGAGTTCTTGTTGAACGGCACCGGCATGTACGTGCCGTACCAGTCGGCCAGCACCTCGTGCTGGTAGTCGCGCCACTCGGTGAAGCGGCGGACGTAGTCGAACGCGCGCTTGTCGTTGGTGTGGAAGATGTGCGGCCCATAGCGGTGCACGAGGATGCCCGCCTCGTCGGCCTCGTCGTACATGTTGCCGGCGATATGGGGCTTCTTCTCGATCACGAGAACGCGCTTGCCGCCGCGCTCTGCCAGCTCGCGCGCCATGACGCTGCCGGCGAACCCGCTGCCCACCACCACGGCGTCGAAATCGCCTCGATCGATGTCATGCAAATCGCAGTAACGCACACCCATGGGGAACCTTCCTTGTCCGTATTGACCCGCACGAACCGCGCGGTCGCGATATCCTAGAAATAAAGCGCGGTATTTGCCGCGCCATAGATGCCGAACGCTATTTTACCGGGAAGGCTGCGGGTTGCGTGGATTATCATACAAAGCGGATAAAATGGAAGCGAGCGACGACCCGCCGCTGCAGCATGCGAAGAGGGCGTCGCGCGAATCGAAAGGCCTGCCATGAGTTCATTCCTGGAAACGATGCTCGCCCGCGCCAAAGCGGATCGCCAGACGATCGTGCTGCCCGAAGGCGACGACGAGCGCACCCTGGCAGCGGCCGAGCGCATCTTGGCCGACGACATCGCCGACCTCGTCATCCTCGGCGACGCCCACGCCATCGCGGCCAGCCCCTACAAGCTCAGCGGTGCGCGCATCATCGACCCGCGCACGTCCGAGCTGCGCGAAGGGTTCGCCGAGGCGCTCTACGAGCTGCGCAAGGCCAAGGGGATGACGCCCGAGCAGGCGATGGGCCTCATGGACGACGTGCTGTACTTCGGCGTGATGATGGTGAAGACCGGCGGCGCCGACGGCATGGTGGCCGGTGCGTGCCACGCCACGGGCGACGTGCTGCGCCCCTGCCTGCAGATCCTCAAGACCGCGCCGGGCGTGAAGCTGGTCAGCTCGTTCTTCGTCATGGTGGTGCCCGACTGCGACCTGGGCCAAGAGGGGACGTTCCTGTTCTCGGACTGCGGCCTGGAAGTGCAGCCCGATGCCGAGAAGCTCGCGCACATCGCCGTGAACTCCGCGAAGTCGTGGAAGACGCTCATGGGCACCGAGCCCGCCGTGGCGCTGCTGTCGCATTCGACCTACGGCTCGGCCAAGAACGACGACGCGGCCAAAGTGGTCGAAGCAACGGCCATCGCGAAGGAGCTGGCGCCCGGTCTCGCGCTCGACGGCGAGCTGCAGCTGGACGCGGCCATCGTCGAGTCCGTGGGCTCCTCGAAGGCTCCCGACTCCCCCGTCGCAGGCAAGGCCAACGTGCTGATATTCCCCGACCTCGATGCCGGCAACATCGGCTACAAGCTGGTGCAGCGCCTGGCGAAGGCCGAAGCCTACGGTCCGATCACCCAAGGCATCGCCGCCCCCGTGAACGACCTTTCCCGCGGCTGCACCGCCGACGACATCGTCGGCGTCATCGCCATCACCTGCGTGCAGGCTCAAGCGAAGCAGGCGGAGTAAGGCGGACGCCGCCTGCTTGCCAAACGACGAGGCCCCCGCGTTGAACTGCGGGGGCCTCGTCGTTTACAGCTTCGTGCGTTTACACCAGCGGGAC
>USJN01000219.1 GCA_900554945.1 uncultured Coriobacteriaceae bacterium
CACCCGAGATGATTCCCAGGCGATTCCTCATTCGCGTCCAAGCCGGCAAACCGAAAAGTCCGGGGACGGATGAAGACAGGCGGAAAACCGCCAAGAAAGGAATGAGGAATCATGACCGAGAGCATTGCAGCAGCGAAGCGCACCATCGCCATCGACCAGAAGAAAGACGGCCTATCCGTTCGGGACCTCATCTTGGTTGCCGTGCTCATCGCGGCGGGCGCCGTGTTGAAGCTCACCGTTTCGAGTTTTCTCAATTTCGCCGGTATGAAGCCAAACTTCATGATCGCCATGTACTGCCTCGCTATCATTCTCACGCGGCCGAAGATTTACCAATCGGTTGTCATCGGCCTGCTCGTCGGCGTGGTGAGCCAAATCCCCATGTTGAATGCGACGCCTTTGGTGAACATCGCGTCTGAGATGGTCGGCGCGCTTGTGTGCGGCATTCTCGTCACCGTGCTTGCCAAGGTGGCGCGCGACAACAAGACCTGCCAAAACGTCGTCTTCCCGATTATCATCACCTTCATCTCCACCGTTTTCTCGGGTTATACCTTCGCGATGATCGTCGGCGTCGCCGTTGCGCACCTCGACCCGCTTGCCATCTTCGGGGTGTACGCCGTCATGGTGCTTGGAACCGCGACGATGAACGCGGTGCTCGCCGCGATCCTCACCCCGGTCCTGCGCGCGGTTCTGAAGCGCTAAATCACCCCATTTGCTTGACGGCAGCCTGCTCGCTCGACGTGCGACCCCCAATTGCCCGAAGGTCTCTTACCACAAAGGACATCCCATGATTGAAATCTCGCAGTTATCGTTTCGCTACCGGGAGGGGGCAGGCCCCATCCTCAAGGGGATCGACCTTTCCATCCCCGACGGCGCGTTCGTCGGCGTCACGGGCGCCGCGGGCAGCGGGAAGTCGACGCTCACCTATGCGATCAATGGCATCATCCCGCACTGCTACCCGGGCGATTTCTACGGCAGCGTCCGCGTCGACGGGCTCGACACGTGCGAGGCGTCGCTCACGGACATAAGCCGCCTGGTCGGAAGCGTGTGCCAGGACATCGACTCGCAGATGGTGTCGTCGGTGGTCGAAGACGAGGTGCTCTACGGCCTGGAGAACTTCGGCGTGCCTAAGACCGAGATCCCCGCGCGGGTCGACGAGGCGCTTGCGGCAATGGGCATCGCCGAGTTGCGCGACCGGAGCATCGCCGAGCTGTCGGGCGGTCAGAAACAGAAGGTTGCGGTCGCGTCGGTGCTCGCCCTGAAGCCGCGCGTGCTCGTGCTTGACGAGCCGACAGCAGAGCTCGACCCCGCGTCGTCGGTTGCTGTGTTCGACCTGCTCAAGCGCTATTCGGTCGAACATGGGACAACCGTAATCGTGGTCGAGCAGAAAATTGCCCTTCTCTCCGAGTACGCCGACACGCTCGTTATCGTCGACGAGGGAGAGATTCGCTTCTGCGGCACTCCCCGCGAGGTGCTCGAACATTCCGACGAGCTTCTCGAGATTGGGGTGAACTGCCCGCGCTCGACGAGCCTTGTCAACAGGCTGCGTGCGCGCGGGCTGGTGTGCGGGCCGGCGGTGTGCACCGTCGAGGGCGCCGTTTGCGCGTGCGAGGGGCTGCTTTCTGGGAAGGAGGCTTGCGCATGATTGAGTTTCGCCAGGTGAGCGCCTCATATGATGGAGAGCTTGCCATTTTGCGGGATGTGAGCTTCACGGTGGGCGACGGGGATTTCGTCGCCTTCGTTGGAACGAACGGCGCGGGGAAATCCACCACGATGCGCCTGATCAACGGCCTTTTGAAGCCGACGTCGGGCGAGGTTTTGATCGACGGAGTGCCGACCTCGCAGCTGAGGACGAGCGAGCTTGCCTCGAAGGTGGGCTTCCTGTTCCAAAACCCCGATCGGCAGATTTGCTGCAAGACGGTGCGCGAGGAACTGCTGCTCGGTTTTTCCGCTCAAGGCCGCGCGGGCGCCGAAGCTGAGGCGAAGGTCGATGCGATGATCGAGCGCTTCGGGTTCGACGGCGATGCCGAGCCTTTCCTCTTGAACCGCGGGACGCGCCAGCTTTTGGCGCTCGCGTCGATCATCGTGCTCGAGCCGCCTATCGTCGTGCTCGACGAGCCCACGACGGGCCTCGATTTCCGCGAATGCGCCAAGGTGATGGAGGTGGTCTCCGATTTGAACGCCCGCGGTACCACCGTTGTCATGGTATGCCACGACATGGAGGTTGTCGGCGACTACGCAACGCGTGTGATCGCCATGACCGCAGGTCGGGTGGTTGCCGACGGCGCGACGTTCGACGTGCTTCGCGATGCGGATGTGCTTTCCCGTGCGTATCTTCTGCCGCCGCAAATCGTCGAGGTGTCGATGCGGCTTGCGCAGGAAGGCGCGGTTTCGCCAGCGTCGCCTGTTGCATGCGCGAACACGCTCGACGACATGGAGCGCGCGCTTACAAGCGAAGTTGGCGTGCGCGGGGAAGGAGATGCCAAATGAAGGGATTCCTCGAATACGTGCCGGGCGAGAGTTTTTTGCACACCATGAACCCGATAGCGAAGCTTACGGCAGCGTTTTTGCTGGTCATTGCCTGCTTTGCAACAAGTAACTTCATCCTTTTGGCCGTGGTGATTGTGATTGATGCTGTCATGGCCGTGCAGTGCAAGATGGTCCCGCAGACGATCGGCCTGGCAAAAGCGGTCGCCGCGTTCTCTGTCATCCTTGCGCTCATTGCGCTTTTGTTCACGCCGCAAGGCGACGTGCTCGTGTCTTTGCCCTGGGGCTATATCGGCACGGCGAGCGTGCTGAGCGCTGTGCTCATTGTGGTGCGCCTGGTGGCCTGCGCGGTGCCGCTTTTCCTCGTGTTCTACGTGACCAAGCTCACTGATATGGCGAATGCGCTGGTCAAAGTGTTGCATGTGCCGTACAAGTATGCTTTTACCTTCATGTCGACGGTGCATTTCATCCCCGTGTTCATGAATGATATGACAGGCATCATGGAGGCGCAGACGGCGCGCGGCATGGAATTCGACGGCGGCTTTGTGAAGAAGGTGCGGCTCATGGTTCCCTTGTGCGTGCCGCTTCTGGTGTCGTCGGTGCGAAAGACGAACAGCGCTGCCATCGCCGCCGAGGTGCGCGGCTTCAACTTTCGCACACGCGAAAGCGGATTTAAGGAGTACCCCTTCTCAGGCATCGACTTCGCCGTAATGGCCATAGCCGCGGCCCTGCTCATCGCCGCCATCGCGCTTGGCGTGCTGATGTAGACAGACGGCTGTCGTTGGTCGGTGCGTGTTCGACATATAAACTGGACGACCCGCAACGCCAAGGAAGAGCGTTGCGGAAGGTAGCGGGTCGCTGAAACGAGGAAAGCCTCCGTAACCGGCGGTCGCCTGGGCCTTCGGGAGCGAAACACCCATTTGGTGGTCAACTGAGCGAGTTGTGCGCTGTTGGATTGTCGAAATCGGGCCGCTTTAGCGCTGCCAGCCCAACCTTGCGCGGCCCGAACCAGCATTTCCCCAGGTCGGAAAAATCGCGCTTCCTTCTAGCTCGAATCAAAGAGCGCACAACTCGCTCAGTTGACCACGAACTACGGGTTTGCC
>USJN01000220.1 GCA_900554945.1 uncultured Coriobacteriaceae bacterium
AACGATGCGGGGTGGAGCAGTCTGGTAGCTCGCCGGGCTCATAACCCGGAGGCCGTAGGTTCAAATCCTGCCCCCGCGACCATGAACTTGCAGGTCGGAAGCTGAAAACGCTTTCGACCTTTTTTGCGTTCAGATCCATTTTCGACACAAATCTGGGCAAAATCCGGGCGAAACGACGAAATGCCTTGATCGGTGTTCATTGTCGCGGTAGTTGCAAAGCTTGCCACCATTGCAGCGCCATGCGATCCTTCGACGATTTCGCCGTCCGCGCCGCGGCATTGAGCGATACGCGCGACTGCGATCGAGGCATCGGCACGTTTTTCTTTGAGCGAAATGAACGCCCCCTCACGCCCATCTGCCCTGCTTCGTTCGGCTCCATGCACGAGCGTTCGTTCGCTGTAATCGGTCGTTCGTTCGCGGCGGCTTGCA
The DNA here is from genome assembly GCA_900554945.1 of uncultured Coriobacteriaceae bacterium. Taxonomy (GTDB): domain Bacteria; phylum Actinomycetota; class Coriobacteriia; order Coriobacteriales; family Eggerthellaceae; genus Ellagibacter. The sequence goes on from USJN01000220.1 coordinate 430, forward strand.
GACGGCAGAAGCGGTTCTCATACTGATCCGCAGACACCGGTCGCGACGCGCGGTCGGACGAGAAAGGGGTAATCATCATGGCGGCAACCGAGCAGGAGATGATGGAACGCGCCGCGCGTATCCAGACGATTGAGGAGTTGCGCGAGGCATGCGCTGAGTTCGGCGTGGAGATGTCTCCCGAAGACGAGCAAGCTTTCATGGCTGCAAAGGCAGAGTTGCGGGAATTGTCGGAGGGGGAGCTGGACGCCTCGGTCGGCGGATCGAGTTTTTTCGGCCCCGGATCGCCGTATATAAACCTGTTCGACACCTGCGACCAATGGGATGGCTGGGATTTCGATAATCGCATATGCGCCACGTGCCACAACAAGCAGATGCTCTATCCGTTATTTACCTGCCGGTTCAAGCCGAAAAACGCCTCATCGTAAGCAGGGAGGGAGAGGGTCGCCGAGGCGGCGTGCGCATGTAAAGGAAGAAAAGAGCGACATGAAGCGACTTTTGAGAGAAGATCTAGTTCTGCGGGGCTGGGAGAAGCTGCCCTATGCCGTGGTCGAGCGGCCGCACAACGGCGTGACCTTCGTCGACGCGCGCACGTTCGAGGCGCTTTCGCTGTGCGATGGGCAGATAGACCTATCGCTGCCCATCATCAGCGACGAGGTGCGCGCCATCGTGGAGAAGCTGGAGGAACAGGGTGCCGTGCGTCCGTGCGAGCCGGGAGAGCGCCTCACGCCCGATCAGGAGTACCGCCGCTATCAGAACCGCTTCGTCCGAACCGCGCACTGGTCGATCACCGGCAAGTGCAACTACCGGTGCCGCCACTGCTACATGTCCGCGCCCGACGCGAAGCTGGGCGAGATCGACCACGACACCATGATGGACCTGGCGCGGCAGATCGCCGACTGCGGCATCCTGGAGGTGTCGCTGACCGGCGGCGAGCCGCTGGTGCGCCGCGATTTCATGGAGCTGGTGGACGCGCTTTTGTCCTACCGCATACGGATCGCGCAGATCTACACGAACGGCAAGCTGGTGGACGAGAAGCTGCTCGACCAGCTGGAGGAGCGCGGGATTCGTCCCGAGTTCAACATGAGCTACGACGGCACGCAGGGCTGGCACGACTGGATGCGCGGCGTCCCCGGCGCGGGCGACGCGGTGCTGGCGGCGTTCGACCTCTGCCACGAGCGGGGTTTTCCCACCGGAGCCGAGATGTGCCTGCACCAGGGCAACAAGCACCTGCTGCGAGAGAGCGTCAGCACGCTGGCGGCGCACCATTGCGAGAGCCTGAAGGTCAATCCCGTGGCGGACACCGACACGTGGGAGCGCCTGGGCGAGGACAGGTCGCTCACCTTGGAGGAGACCTTCGAGGTCTACCTGGACTACATCCCCTGCTTCTACGAGGACGGCGCGCCTCTGGGCCTGCATCTGGGCGGCTTCTTCATGGCGCGTCCGGGCAGCGGGGATTGGACCATTCCCAACATAGGGAAGCATCCGGAGGAGCGCGACCCCGCCGCGTGCGCGTCGCAGGTGACGTGCGGCCACGCGCGCCAGACGCTCTACCTGTCCCCGGAGGCGCGGATGCTGCCGTGCATGGCGCTGTCGTCCATGCCGATGCAGGAAAGGTACCCGCTGGCCACCGAGATCGGCTTGAGGCAGGGTTTGTCCGACTCGGAGTACCTCTCGCTCATCGATACGCGCGTGAGCGCGCTGTGGGAGCACAACCCCGAGTGCGCCCAGTGCGAGCACCGCGGCGCATGCGCTGGCGGGTGCCGCGCGAGCGCGCTGTTCACCGCCCCTGACGACATACTGTCGCCCGATCGCGCCCAGTGCCTCATCCTGAAAGGCGGCTACGCGGCCCGTATTCGGGAGACCGTGGAGAGGGCTCAGACGAGGATCGCCGAGAGAAAGGAGAACGAATGAAGCAGGACATGAAGGAATTCATGGCGAAGGTCAGCGAGGACGAGGGCCTGCGGGTCAAGCTGGAGGCCCTCGCTGGTCTGCCGGAAGACGAAGTCGCGGCGAGAATGGCCGCCATCGCGTGCGAGGCCGGTTTCGAGGTGACGGTCGAGGATCTCGACCCCGCCGAAACGGAGCTCGACGAGAGCGAGCTTGCTGCCGTGTCCGGCGGCTCCGTAATCGTGTCCCCACTCTTCAAGTGCAATTACCAGCAAGATAACACGCTTTGCTGCGCCTCCTGCGCGTATAGCCGTTTTTCGTACCCAAATCTCTACTGCTTTTTAGATAAAAACGAAGGCGGGCCGAAGCCTGCCGAAGTCATGCCTTTGCAGTCCAACGGAAACCTTCAATAGAGAGGAGCGCGCATGAACGAGCAATTGAAAGGCTTTTTGAAGAAGGCGAGCGAGGACGGGCCGCTCAAAGAGGAACTCGGCGCCCTCGCCGGCCTGCCCGAAGAGGAGCGTGCCGAGCGCGCGGCAGCCATCGCCCGGGAAGCCGGCTTCGATGTGTTGGTCGAGGACTTCGCTCCTGTCGAAACGGAGCTTGACGACGACGAGCTCAACGTCGTGGCAGGAGGAAGTTACGCCTGTTGCTGTAGGCAAACCGGTACGGGCCTGATGGATGATCGCCCTGTGCTGTGCGATTGCCCAAGAGAGGGGACAGGAGCCTGGACCGACGGAAGCGGGTTCGTCAACGTTGATAGAGTCTGCCACTCGATGGGCGACGTTGGCTAGGCCTTCCCCGTGTGGTCTTGCTGGAAGATGGCGAAAGGAAGGCGCGCGAACAAGCAGGTGAAAGCGTTCTTGGCGAAGGGCGGGGTCGAAGCGAGCGGTTTTCTCTGTCGGCTCAGCCCTTCGCATTTCCCCGCCGTATTCAGCAGCGCGTTGCATGTGAGCCCTGCCGCCACATCGCAGTGCTTGGCGGAGATGGAGGGTTCTGAACGATTTTCAGTCGTCTTTTCCAAGCTTAGATGCTGAATTCCCCGAACGGAAGATCCCCTCCCCTAGCCGTCCCAATCCCAAGGGGACGATGTTCTTACGCAATCGAAAGAGTGCGGGCCGGTGTCCAAGAAGAAGCGGCAATGAATGCAATAGTGCCTTTCGTCATCCTCGTGTCCGGGGTTGGGAACCCATAATCCGCATCCGAAATGGTTGCGATTGGGGTTTATTATGCGGTCAAGAGGG
>USJN01000221.1 GCA_900554945.1 uncultured Coriobacteriaceae bacterium
CTTCCCCGCCGCCTTCATCTGCCGCAAGCTGGGGCTGAAGCAAACGATCGCGCTTTCGGCCATCGGCGTGATCGTTGGAGGGCTCGTCGAGATTCTCGGCGGCGACAATATCGCGACCATGATGGTCGGCCGCTTCCTCGAAGGCACCGGCATCGGCCTTGCGGGAGTATCGGCCCCGACGCTGATCACGCTGTGGTTCCCCGACAAGACACGCGGGCTCGCATTGGGCCTGTGGTGCTGCTGGGTACCCCTGTCGATTACGCTTGACTCGATCATTTGCCCCATGATCGCAAGCTCGATGGGTTGGCAAGGCGTCTTCGGCGTCATCGTCGCTTTTGCGGCAGTAGCGCTCGTTCTGTTCTTGGTGTTCTACCGCGTTCCCGAGGGCAGCGTAGCTGGGTACAACGCCGAGGGCAGCTTCATCGAGTGTGTGAAACTGCTGAACAACCCTCAGATTTGGCTTCTCGGCCTCGTGTTCTTCATCTTCATCATCGGGCAGACCGGCATCGTGAACACGTACCTGTCCACGTTTCTCCAAAGCGCTCCCCCGGTCGGCTGGGGCTGGAGCGAGGCGGCAGCGGGCATGGGCCTTGCCGTCGTCACGGGCATCAGCATTATCGCCAATCCGCTCGGTGGCTCGGTGACCGCGAAGCTGCCCCATCGCCTGAAGCGCATCGTCCCTGTCGGCGTGGCCGTATCCTACCTAATTTGCTTCTACCTGCTGTTCCAGAACTCCAATGAGTCGCTCATCTGGATCGGTATCGTCTTGATGGGCATCTGCGGCGGATTCGGCGGAGGCGGCCTTCGCCCGTTCGCTCCGACGATCATGAACCAGTCCGCAATGGCGGCGACGATGGGCATGGCAGTCATGCAGTTCGCTCAGTGCCTCGGCAACTGCTTCAGCCCGGTGTACGGGGCGATTATCGATAGCGGTGCCACGTATTGGGAAGCATGCATGACCACGATCATCCCGCTTAGCGTGGTGATGCTCATCGCGGCCTTCTTCATTCGCCCTGGAAAGGATTCACCCGTCCGCCGCAAGTAGCGAGGACGAGCGTCCCACCACCGAACACCGCACGCCGCTGTCGGGATGCTCCTGATGCTGCCTCTCTGTTCCCGACGCTGCCCCCTCGGGAACAGAGAGGCCAGTTGGTGGTCAACTGGACGAGTTGTGCGACGTTTTTTCGCCTGATTTTCCCCATCACGATGGCTTGGAGCATCCTTTGAAAGCAAAGCCCCAGGTCAGCTTAAAGCAAGTTTGATTATTCTGAGAAATGACAATGCACAACTCTCCCAACTGACCACGAAGTAAGGCTCCGCTCCACAGCAACCCCAAACCTCCTGCTCAGAATGAACTCGCCGTGGACAAATTAAGACGATTTCCCAGAGCCGCTCCAGCTACTTCCTGCGGACGATGAAGCACTTGTGAATGCGCGGGTTGCGCTCGAAATCGTGCGGGATGGTTTGCGCCGTGATGTCCTCGATTTCCACGCCATACTTCTCAAGCGATTCGAAGTCGGGCTTGAAGGTGCGCAGGTTGCACGAGAAGACGGCCCGCCCGCCCTCGCGGAGAAGGCGGCTCACGCCGATGAGAAGCTCCACGTGATCGCGCTGCACATCCCACGTGCGCCGTCCCATCGACTTCGAGTTCGAGAACGTCGGCGGATCAACGAACACCAGGTCGAACAGGCGACGATCGCGCCGCGCCTCGGTGATCCACTGCATCACGTCAGCGCGCTCGAAGCGGTGGGCCCGCCCCGAGAAGCCGTTGTTCGCCATGTTGCGGCGCGCCCAATCAAGATACGTCGCCGACATGTCCACCGTGCACGTCGTGCGCGCACCGCACGCGGCGGCATGCACCGTCGCCGTGCCCGTATACGCGAACAAGTTCAGGAAATCCCCGCCGGCCGCCATCTCGCCGACCATGTGGCGCGTTTCGCGGTGATCAAGGAAGATGCCAGTGTCCACGTACCCTGCGAGGTCGACCTCGAACAGCGAGCCATCCTCCTCGACAGTCGCCACGAACGAGCGGTCGCCCGCATCGCGGTACTGGCTTCCCCCGCGGTCACGGCGGCGCGTCTTGGAGAACACGTGCTCGGGAGGCACGCCGAGCACGACAGGGGTAATCGCCAGGATATCGCTCATGCGATGGCGGGCTTTGACCTCGTCGATCGACGAGGGGGCAGCGTATTCTGCTACATGGACGAAGGTTTTTCCCTCGTCCTCGCCCGCACCTGCGTACAGGTCGATCGCAGCCGCGTATCCGGGCAAGTCGGCATCGTAGACGCGGTAGCAGCTGACCCCTTCACGGCGCGCCCACTTGCGACGCTCCTTGAACACCTTGCGCAAACGGGAAGCGAACTGGGAAGACGTCTCGTCGTGCACGTCGACGACATGCTCGGCCCCGCCGAACATGTCGGGAACGACGATCGTCACAGGGGCAGCCGGGGGCGTATCGAAGAGGCGTACCTTGATGCTCACGCGCCCCCGTCCGAGCTCCTCGCAAAGCGAAGGTTCGATACCGAAGCGCTCTGCCGCGCCCTCGCCTCCTATGCAGGCGAAAACGGAGCGAGCGGGGGCGTCGGCGGCTGCGCGCACAAAGGCTGCGTCCCCCGCCGCAGAGACCGCATTGTCGTTCGCCGGGTCGATCAACACCGCGGCAACGAGCTGCGGCGCGGAAGCATCGAGGGGGCGCAGCGACTCCTGGGCACGCTCGGCACGCTCGTCGGCTTCATCGAGAAGCGCGTTCCACGTCTCCTCGTCGAAGCGCCCCCACGAGGAGAAGCCCCATCGGGAACGCGCCGCGCCGGGCGCCTCATCTAAAACGATCGCCCTTGCCTCGCGCTCGAGCACGCTCAAGCCCCACGACTTCTCGTCTTCGCTGCGAGACTCCGCGAGCGCGTCGACGAAGCGGTAGCCCTCACCTGCTCGCGCGCCCCATTTCGCATACGCGAGAAGCGCCGCCGCATACGAGCACAGAAGCGGCATCGTGTCCGGCGCGTTGCGACCGAAGTAGGCACGGTCGTTCAAAGGCGTGCCGGAAAGATCGACCGACACCGTCGCCTTCCCCTCATGAATGCGCACGTCGATAGCGATATCGGGGTGCGCGACGTTCACGTCGGGCCGCTCGCCGCGAACCTCGCGCAAACGATCGCAAATCGCGTCCTTCACGCGCATGCCCGTAAACTTCGTGTTGCGAAGCCCCTCGTTCGTCCCGCGGGCGCGCACAGCGATGCTCTTGCCGGGAAGCAGGATATCCTCCCAAGGCAGCGCATAAACCCCCTGGTAGAGCGCATCCGAGTCCGCTGCACCAACGCGCCCCTCAACGCAGAGCACGCGCGACGCCAGCCGCGACCAAAGACATGCGCGCAAGGCGGCTTTCGGAGCGCCGAAAAACGCCACGCCGCCGCCAAGAGGGCGCGTGCGGCGGACTCCGAGCGCATGCAGCTCATCGGCGAGCAAGCCTTCCAACCCGGGAAGGCAGCTTGCGAAGAACTCGAGTTCTTCGGGGGTATGGTCGGGCATATGGGTTCCTTTCCCGTGGGCTGGGTAAGTGATTC
>USJN01000222.1 GCA_900554945.1 uncultured Coriobacteriaceae bacterium
CTCACCCCGCAGCGCCCGAACTCAGGCGAGCTCATCGGCATCTCGCTTGTCGTCGCGGGCGGCATCGGCAACGCAATCGACCGCTTCCCGCTTGGCTTCGTCGTCGACTTCATCGAGCCGACGTTTATCGATTTCCCTATCTTCAACGTTGCGGATATTGGTGTGACCTGCGGAATCATATTGTTCATCGTGTCGCTTCTCATCCATGAGCGCACCGAGGCGAAGCGCGCGGTGCGTGGAAGCGAAAACGGGGGTGGGGAATAGATGGCGCGCATGCTGAGTTATTCCACTACGGCGCTCGATGCCGGGGAGCGGCTCGACTCGCTGCTCGCCGCGCGCTCGTGCTTTGCGAGCCGCAGCGCCGCCGCGCGGGCAATCGAGTCGGGTAACGTCTTCGTGAACGGGGCCAACGTTGCCAAGAAGTACGCAGTCGCTGCGGGTGACATGATCGTGTATCAGGAAGAGGAAGAAGTTGAGGCGGGCCCGGTAACAGGACAGCCAATCGACCTTGACATCCGCTTCGAGGACGATGACCTTATCGTACTGTCGAAGCAGATCGGGCTTGTGTGCCATCCGTCTGTCGACCACGCCGACGGGACGCTCGTGAACGCGCTCATCTACCATTGCGGGGTCGACCACCTCTGCAACGTGCAGGGCGAGGACGACCGCCTCGGCATCGTGCATCGTCTCGACCGTGACACATCGGGGCTTATGCTCGCAGCGAAGACCGATGCGGCTGGATATGCCCTTATGGAGGATATTCGCGATCGCGCGGTCGATCGGCACTACCTCGCGCTCGTTCACGGCGTGATTGCACCGGACACGGGCATGATCGACGCGCCCATCGCGCGAAGCGCTAACGAGCGAACGCGCATGGCCGTGCGTGATGTGCCTTCTGCCCGCGACGCCGTCACCACGTTTCGCGTACTCGAGCGCTTCGAGCCGCGCCAGCACGACGACGGGTACACGTTGATCGATTGCAAGCTGTTCACGGGGCGCACGCACCAGATTCGCGTCCATATGCAGTATGCGAAGCACCCGCTCGTCGGCGACCCCGTCTACACGGCGAACGGGCCGAAGGATGCGCGTGCCCAGCTGGGGCTCAAACGGCAATTCCTCCACTCGTTCAAGATTCGGTTCACCCACCCCGAGACCTCCGAGGAGCTCAAGTTCGCCGACAACCTGCCGCGTGACTTGGCCGAGGTGCTCACTGGCTTGGCTGATCGAAGCCGTGGTCTGACCGATGCCGGTCGTGAAGTGGCCGACCTCTTGGCGGACGCCCCTCACCCTTCGGTCGAGGGCGAGCTACCCGAATAGGAGTGATGCGCTATGGCGTTGCATGGCAAAGAGAAAGTGGGCGTGCTTCTCGTGAACACCGGGACGCCGTCGGCGCCTGAGCCGAAGGCCGTCAAGCGCTACCTGGCACAATTCCTTATGGACAAGCGCATTGCGCCCATGAACCGTTTCATCTGGTGGTTCATCCTCCATTTGGCGATCCTGCCGAAGCGAAGCGTCGCATCGGCGGAGAAGTACCGACAGATTTGGACGCCCGAGGGGTCGCCCTTGCTCGTAACGCACACGGCGCTCGCCGCAGCGCTCGAGGCGCGCCTTGAAAGCGAGGGCTTCGACGCTCCCGTTCGCATCGCGATGAGTTACGGCGAGCCGCCCGTCAAGAAGGCTCTCCGTGAGTTTCGCGAGCTCGAATGCGACCGCATCGTCGTGCTGCCGCTCTATCCGCAGACCGCGCACAGCACGACGCTCTCCGTGAAAGACGGGGTGGCTCGCGCGGTGCGCCGTGCGCACTGGAAGGGGGACACGACGGTCGTGGAGGGGTATTCGGAGCATCCGAGCTATATTCGCGCGCTCGCCGCCTCGATCGAGCATGCCGGGTTCGGCCAGCAGCCAGGCGACCGCCTCGTATTCTCGTTCCACTCCATCCCGCTTGTCGATATCGAAGACGGGGACACCTACGAGCTGCAAACGGGGTCTACAAGCTTACATGTTGCCGATGAGCTGGGACTCGATCGAAAAACGTGGACGATAAGCTACCATTGCCGCTTCGACAACGCGCGCACGTGGCTGTCCCCCTTCACGAAGGACACGCTCGCTCGCCTGGCCGAGGTCGACGATGGGCGCACCTTCATCGTCTGCCCTGGTTTCTCCGTCGACTGCCTGGAGACGCGCTTCGACGTGGAAATCGAGTTCGGCGACTTGTATCGCGAGAGCTTGCGCGCGGCGGGCCATCCGGCGGACGACTCCCGCTTCGTGTACGTCCCTTGCTTGAACCGGAGCCGCGCGCACGTGCGGGCTCTCTGCGATGTTTTGAAACCGTATCTTGGGGAAGGGGAGCGGCATCATGAGTAATACCTGCCAAACGAAGACGAGTGATGGCAAAAGCGAAGACGCCGCAGCGCCGTTGGTGCTCCTCGGTGTCACGGGATGCATTGCCGCCTATAAATCCTGCGAGGTTTTGCGCGGGCTTCAAAAGGCGGGCGTGCGCGTGAAAGTCGTGATGACGAAGAACGCCTGCGAGTTCGTTGGGCCGACCACCTTCCGCGCCCTGACGCACGAGCCTGTCGCCATCGATACCTTCGGTGACGGTCCGGGGGACCCAATCCATCACGTCTCGCTTGCCGAGGAGTGCGATTTGTTCCTTATCGCCCCTTGCACGGCCAATGTGCTTGCGAAGATGGCGACGGGAATCGCCGATGACCTGCTTTCGACGACGGCGCTCGCCTGCACGGCGCCGATCGCCGTGGCGCCCGCGATGAACGTGCACATGTACGAGGCCGTGGCGACGCAGCACAACATGCAGGTGCTCGCCTCGCGAGGGGTACACTTCATCGAGTCCGGCGAAGGCTATCTCGCCTGCGGAGACGTTGGTCGTGGCCGCCTGGCCGACCCTGTCGACATCGTCGCGAGCGTTCTTGGTATGCTCGGGCGCGAAAAGGATTTGGAAGGGAGGCGCGTCGTTGTGACAGCCGGCCCTACCGTCGAGCCGATCGACGCCGTGCGGTTCATCTCGAATCCCTCGACGGGCAAGATGGGCTTCGCGATTGCCGAGGCCGCCGTTGAGCGCGGCGCCGAGGTCACGCTTGTCACGGGTCCTGTTTCCCTCGCGGACGTTCCTGGCGCGAAGGTGGTGCGCGTAGGCACGGCCTGCGAGATGAAAGCTGCCGTTGACGAGGCGTTTTCATCTGCCAAAATCGCCGTTTTCTCCGCGGCAGTGTCCGATTTCCGTCCGCGCACGGTATCCGACCGTAAGCTCAAGAAGGGCGCCGACGATGAGGCGCTCGCGCATATCGAGCTTGTCGAGAACCCCGACATCCTCGCCTCGTGCGGGGCCGCAAAGCGCGAAGGCCAGGTGGTCGTGGGGTTCGCTGCTGAGACGAACGACGTTGTTGGCAACGCACGCAGCAAGCTTTCCCGCAAGAAGGCCGATTTCATCGTGGCGAATGATGTTTCGCGTGGACGTGGGTTCGGCACCGATTCAGACGAGGTGACTTTCGTGTCAGG
>USJN01000223.1 GCA_900554945.1 uncultured Coriobacteriaceae bacterium
CGTCCTTGCGCTTCGCCTTCACCGTCTCGCGCGCCAGCACGCGCCCGCCGATGGCGGCCTGGATGGGCACCTCGAACATCTGGCGCGGGATGATCTCCTTCAGCTTGTCGCAGAGCACGCGCCCGCGGTCGTAGGCCTTGTCCTTGTGCACGATGAACGACAGCGCGTCGATTGGCTTGCCGGAGAGCAGGATGTCGAGCTTCACGAGCTGCGAGGGCTTGTAGCCGGCGAAGTCGTAGTCGAGCGACGCATAGCCCTTCGTGTTTGATTTCAGCTTGTCGAAGTAGTCCATGATGAGCTCGGAGAGGGGAATCTCCCAAAGCATCTCGACGGTGTTCTGCGAGAGATAGTTCATCGTGACGAACGTACCGCGGCGGGCGACGGTGAGGTCCATGACGGCGCCGACGTAATCAGGCGGAATGAGGATCTTCGCCTTAAGATAAGGTTCCTCAATATGCTCGATCTCGCCGGGGTCGGGCATTTCCTGAGGGGAATGCAGGCTCATCATCTCGCCGCCCTGCTTGAAGACGTGGTATTCCACCGAGGGCGCGGTCGCGAGCAGGTCGAGGTTGAACTCGCGCTCGAGGCGCTCCTTCACGACCTCCATGTGCAAAAGCCCCAAAAAACCGACGCGGAAGCCGAAGCCGAGCGCGTGGGACTTCTCGGGCTCCCACAATAGCGCGGGGTCGTTGAGCGAGAGTTTCTCGAGGGCCTCCTTCAGGGGCTCGTACTGGTCCGACTCGATGGGGAACAGGCCCGTGTAGACCATGGGCTTGGCCTCGCGATAACCTGGCAGCGGGTTGTCGACGCCGCCTTCCGCGAGCGTGATCGTGTCGCCGACCTTCACGTGGACGAGATCCTTAAGCCCCGTGACCAGGTAGCCAACTTCGCCGACGCCAAGCTCGGGTAGCGGTTCCTCGACGGGATGGCGCGCGCCCACTTCCTCGGCCAGGATGTCCTTGCCCGACGCCATGAGGCGCAGGCGCTGGCCTTTCTTCATCGAGCCGTCGACAATGCGGACGAGCGCCACGACGCCGCGGTACGGATCGAAGTAGCTGTCGAAGATGAGCGCACGCAGCGGGGCGTTCGCGTCGCCTTTTGGCGCGGGGATGTTGTAGACCACGGCTTCGAGCAGGTCGTGCACGCCGACGCCAGTTTTTCCCGAGGCGAGCACCGCGTCGTCCGCGGGAATCGCAAGCGCGTCCTCGATTTCAGCACGAACGCGCTCGGGGTCGGCCGAGGGCAGGTCGATCTTGTTGATGAGCGGGATGATCTCGAGATTCGCGTTCATCGCCATCATGGCGTTCGCGACGGTCTGAGCCTCGACGCCTTGGGTCGCGTCAACAACGAGCACCGCGCCCTCGCATGCGGCCAAAGAGCGGCTTACCTCGTAGGTGAAGTCGACGTGTCCCGGGGTGTCGATGAGGTTGAACTGGTATTCCTCGCCGTCGTCGGCCTGGTAGTTCACGCGCACTGCCTGGCTTTTGATCGTGATGCCGCGCTCGCGCTCGATGTCCATCGTGTCGAGGAGCTGGGCTTGCATGTCGCGCTCGGCGATGGTGCCCGTCATCTCGAGGATGCGGTCGGAAAGCGTCGATTTCCCGTGGTCGATATGGGCGATGATGGAGAAGTTCCTGATATGCGAAGGGTCGGTCATGACGATCGATGGGTCCTTATCTCTTGCAGTATTTGTGTTCAATGTATACGTTTGCACCTGAAAATGGCGCAATTCACTAAAAACTACGTGCAATTGGCGCAAGCGTTTGCTATTCTATCGCATTGCGTATCCAGCAAGCGTTCGCGTGATGATATTCATCGGCGAATCCGCAGACATGGCTGCAACAAGGAAAGCGCTTGTGCTGGATGGCCGATTGGCCTGCGAGACAGAGAAATCCTGACTGTTTCCTATGCGAGACGCGCATTTTTGCGGTTTCTTCGTCTCGCGTGTCAATCCCGCCTTCCAACACTCCTTCCTGCAACGTGTCGTGCTGCATGCGCAGACTATCAGTTGTTTTAGGAAAGGAACAAACATGGCAAACATCAAGAGCCAGAAGAAGCGCAACATCACCAACGAGAAGGCGCATCAGCGCAACAAGGCTTGCAAGTCCGAACTGAAGACCGCAGTTCGCCGCGTGCGCGAGGCTGTCGCTGCCGGCAACGGTGCCGAGGCTTATGCTGCCGCTCTCGCTGCAAGCCGCCTGCTCGACAAGGCTGCTTCCAAGGGCATCATCCACAAGAACCAGGCTGCCAACCGCAAGTCCGGCGTCATGCAGCTCGCCAACACCATCGTGACCGACGCCGATCGCGCCGCTTACGTGAAGCCGGAGCCGAAGAAGCAGGAGGCCACGGGCAACAAGAAGGCTGCCAAGAAGGCCGAGCGCAAGGCCGCTCTCGCTGCCGCTTCCGCCGAGAAGGCCAAGCGCCGCGAGAAGCAGCTCAAGGAAGAGGCTGCTGCTAAGGCTCGCAAGGCCAAGGAAGCCGAAGAGGCCGCCAAGGCCGAGGCTGCCGAAGCTGAGGAAGCTGCCGAATAAGCAGATCGCTTAATGCGACTTTCGAAGGACCCTGAGTTTCAGGGTCCTTTTTATTTGGGAGTCGAGGTGATACGGGAGTCGAGTAGTTTGCCCTTGGTCGTGGACGGCGGGACTATCTTCCTTCGCAGACGGAGGTGACCCAGTCCATGAATGCCGCTTCGGGATTAGCGCCGCTTTTCATGGCACGCTCGGCATCGCGCGCGGTGATGATCGCGCGGCGAAGCTCCTCTCGCGAGAATCGGCGCGCAAGGGTGTTGTGCCCCTTCACCTGCCACGCCTGTTTCGGACGGGCCTTGGGATTCGAGATCTTTGCGTACTCGGTGAGCGCCGAGGCAAGCGCATTGGGGTTCCCCCGCTCTGCCAGGACTTTCGCGCACATGATTTCGCGCAGCCGGGTTGTGCACATCGCGATGAGCGCATGAGGCGAGGTCGACTCCATCTTCGCGCGATAGATGAGGCACTTCTTAAGGTCGCGCGCGGCGAAGGCGTCGACGAACTCCCAAGGAGTTATCTCAGTCGTGCGGCTTACGAGCGAGCGCACCTCGTGCTCGGAAACCGGGTCGTTCCCCCGATGCGCAAGGGCAATCTTCGCAATCTCACTGTCGAGATGCACCGTGTTCTCGCCCACAAGCTCGACCAGAGCATTCGCAGCTCCCTCAGTGAACGTCGTCCCGTGCGAGACGGCCATCGACCGGACGGTGTGGGGCAGCTCCTTCTTCTTCAGCGGAATGCACTCGATGACGGCGCTCTTCCCCACCGCAGCGACGGCCTTGTACAGGCGCGTATTCTTCGCGAGCTTTTCCGCCTCAAGGGCAAGTACGGTCTGGTCGCTCGGGGAATCGAGGTAGGCGACAAGCTCTTCTGAATCGGCCTTCTTTAGCTTGTCGACATCGCGCACGTAGACCAGCCGCTTCTCGCTTGCGAAGGGCATGGTGTTGCAGGCCGATACGATATCGGTCCCCAGCGCCGTCTCGCCGTC
>USJN01000224.1 GCA_900554945.1 uncultured Coriobacteriaceae bacterium
GGGCAAGCGAGGAAACGCGAGCCGCTATGACTACCTCTATCGGCGTATTCGCCACGATATCGCCCATGGGAACATCCTGCCCGACGAGAAGCTTCCCTCCAAGCGGGCGCTCGCGCGCAATCTCGGCGTGAGCGTCATTACGGTCGAAGCGGCCTACGCTCAGCTCATCGCGGAAGGCTATGTGCGCGCCGAAGAGCGCAGGGGCTACTTCGCGTGCGAGCTTTCTCCCGTTGCGCGCGGCTGGCAATGCGGGGGGCAATGCGGCGGGAAACGTGACGGGCGGCGTGACGGGCAGCGCGGCGGAGACCACCTGCGCGGGATCGCAGCGTCTGGCGGCATCCCCGAAAACGCGATTCGGCGGCCCTCTCCCGCCTCTGCGGGCTTGACGCAGTTTCCCGCTGTCTCCCCAGAGCGAAGGCTCGCGTCCCCAGGCGCTTCGGCGCGGATGGCCGAGGGCGTTCCGGCCTTCGCTTCGGAAGGCGGCCCGGCGACCCCCGCACCTTCGTCAGAGTCGGCGGCAACGGCGCTTTTCCCCTATCAAACCTGGGCTCGCGTGATGCGACGGACGCTTGCGGAGGAGTCTTCCGCAACGCTCGCGCAAGCCGCTCTCGGCGCTGGGTCTCCGCGCTTGCGTCGAGCAATTGCCGCTTACCTGCGCGAATATCGCGGCATGGATGTCCCCGCCGAGCGCATCGTCGTCGCTGCGGGATCGCAGACGCTCTATCAGCTGATAATCCAGCTGCTGGGGCGCGACCGCACTTTCGCGATAGAATCCCCGGGGTATCCGCTGCTCGAGCGCATGTACGATGCCCAGGGCGCGCGCTGCGCGAGCGTCCCGCTTGCGGCGGGAGGCATCGACGTCGCTGCATTGAGCGAAAGCGGCGCGAGCGTGGCGCATGTGATGCCCGCTCACCAATTCCCGACGGGGGTCGTTATGTCCGCCGCCCACCGACGCGATTTGCTCAACTGGTCGCGAATGGATGCGGCGCGGGCGTTTTCCTCCGACGGGCCGCGCGGCCGCTTCATCATCGAAGACGACTACGATGCGGAATTCCGCATGTCGGGGCGCCCGATCGCGCCGCTCGCGAGCGTCGATGTGGCGGGGCGCGTCATCTATTTGAACTCGTTCACGAAAAGCCTCGGTGCGGCATTCCGCATCGCTTATATGACCCTCCCTGAGGACCTCGCTGCGCAATTCGAGCTCAAACTGGGTTTTTACTCGAACACGGTCAGCCCACTCGAGCAGCTTGCCCTCGCCCGCTTCATCGAGCAGGGACATTACGAGCGGCATGTGAACCGCCTGCGTACCCATGTGAAGCGTCTGCAGGACGGGCTGGTGGGCCGCGTGCGCGAGAGCTCCCTTGCGCAGGAAGTCGCGTTCGAAGGGCTCGACCGGGGACTTTACTTTTCGATGCGCGTGCGCAAAGGCACGCAAGACCGCGTTGTGGGGGCACTGCAGGCGGCGGGCGTGCAGCTTGCCTTCCTGGGGAAAGGCCCTCTTGCCTGGTCAGATGCTCAAGCGGGGGAGTCAGTCTTCGCGCTCAACTGCGAGAGCCTCAACATCGAAGAACTTGTCTTGCCGTAGCGCCGCGCGAGGCGGGGCCCTCGTTTGCCGCGGGCTTGAGGAATGCTCGCAGCCGCGGGGCGCGAGGGGGCTTCCTCTTCACCGTGGGACTGCGAGCCCCTTTTCGTCGGAGCGCCTCGGCTTTAAGCACTCTTTTCCCGCTTCGATTGGTCTCCTTGAGTCTTCCTGACTTAGATTTCGTATGTGTTATCTTCATAATTCCTGCATACCATAATTTGCGTTATCGCAGGTCAATCGTTTGAGCACTAGTTTTGCAAAAAACCTTAGCGAAATCCAGAAGCAAACTTGACAGCTTCGCACTTAGATTTTATAGTACGCAGTATCGAACGGGTAGGTCGATGGGGCAGCCGCGAAAACTCGGAGCGGCTCTTCCGAAAGCCTCCCCCTCGAAACCACGGTAACTATCTCTACAAAGGAGAGGAAACATAATGTCTAAGATTCTCGGTATTGACTTGGGCACCACGAACTCTGCAATGGCGGTCATGGAAGGCAGCGAGCCTGAGATCCTCGTGAACGCCGAAGGCGATCGCACCACCCCGTCGGTCGAGGGCTTCCGCAAGGACGGCGAGCGCGTCGTCGGCAAGGCTGCGAAGAACCAGGCAGTCACCAACCCGGAAAACACGGTTTCTTCCGTCAAGCGCTTCATCGGCCGCTCCTTCAATGAGACGAAGGCTGAGCAGGCCAAGGTCAGCTACAAGGTCGAGGCGGGCAAGGACGGCCGCACGGTCATCGACATCGAGGGCAAGACCTACACTCCCGAGGAAATCTCGGCAATGGTGCTCCAGAAGCTGAAGACTGACGCGGAAAAGCAGGTCGGCAGCCCCATCACCCAGGCAGTCATCACCGTGCCCGCGTACTTCAACGACGCGCAGCGCCAGGCGACGAAGGACGCTGGCAAGATCGCCGGCCTCGAAGTGCTCCGCATCATCAACGAGCCGACGGCTGCTGCTTTGGCCTACGGCCTCGATAAGACCAACAAGGACGAGAAGATCCTCGTGTTCGACCTCGGCGGCGGCACCTTCGACGTGTCCATCTTGGAACTCGGCGACGGCGTCTTCGAGGTTGCTGCGACCGCTGGCGACAACCAGCTCGGCGGCGATGACTGGGATCACCGCGTCATCGATTGGCTGGCCGACAAGTTCGCGGCTGACAACGGCGGCATCGACCTGCGCAAGGACAAGATGGCGCTGCAGCGTCTGAAGGAAGCTGCTGAGAAGGCGAAGATGGAGCTTTCCTCCACCACGCAGGCGAACGTCAACCTGCCGTTTATCACGGCTGACGCCACCGGCCCGAAGCATCTGGACTACACGCTCACCCGCGCGGAGTTCGAGCGCATCACCAAGGATCTGCTCGATCGCTGCCGCAAGCCTGTTGAGCAGGCGCTGCGCGACGCGAGCATGTCCCAGGGCGACATCGACGAGGTCATCCTCGTCGGCGGCTCCACTCGTATGCCGGCCGTTCAGGAACTCGTGAAGAACATGACGGGCAAGCAGCCGAACATGTCGGTGAACCCGGACGAGGTCGTTGCTATGGGCGCGGCTGTTCAGGGCGGCGTGCTCGCCGGCGACGTCGAGGGCATCCTGCTGCTCGATGTTACCCCGCTTTCCTTGGGCGTTGAGACTATGGGCGGCGTCATGACCAAGATGATCGACCGCAACACCACCATCCCGACCCGCAAGACTGAGGTTTACTCCACCGCCGCCGACAACCAGACGTCCGTGGAAATCCATGTCCTGCAGGGCGAGCGCCAGATGGCCAAGGACAACAAGACGCTCGGCCGTTTCCAGCTCTCCGGCATTCCGGCTGCTCGTCGCGGCGTTCCGCAGATCGAAGTCACCTTCGACATCGATGCGAACGGCATCGTGAACGTCTCCGCCAAGGACCTGGGCACCGGCAAGCAGCAGCAGATCACGATC
>USJN01000225.1 GCA_900554945.1 uncultured Coriobacteriaceae bacterium
TTCAGGATGTGACGGTTGTCGTACTGGTAGGCGGCAATCACGCGGTAGGTGAGAATGTGCCCGTCAGTGTAGACGTACATGTCCTCGTGGGAGTCGAAGAACTCCTTGTTCTCGAAGCGGTGCAACGTGGTGAACATGGTTCCCTGCACCAGGTTGTGCCCGTAGATCACCGTGACGGGGTCGGAGAAGTCGGTCCTGTTTGCCAGCTGCGTGTAAATGGCGCCCTCCTCGGACCATTCGCCGTCCTTGTTGTGCTTCAGGTAGAACGTGTCATCGGTCGGGTGCTGCACCACCGGGTAGTTCACGTCGGTGCCGGGGATGTAGATCCAGGCGTAGAT
Organism: uncultured Coriobacteriaceae bacterium; assembly: GCA_900554945.1. Taxonomy (GTDB): domain Bacteria; phylum Actinomycetota; class Coriobacteriia; order Coriobacteriales; family Eggerthellaceae; genus Ellagibacter. The sequence goes on from USJN01000225.1 coordinate 339, forward strand.
GTCGGGGTTCTCCAGGCGAAGCGACGCGAAGTCGATCGGGTTTTCTACCCGCGGGTCCGCGGCATCTTGCGAGGTGGTGGGGGCATTGGGCTCGGGAGTTGCGGCTGCCTCCTCGGCCGATTTCGCGATCTGGGTGTTCTGCCATACAAGGTATGCGCCGCCGGCGATTGCCGCGCACACCAGGACGACGAGCAGCACGATGAGCGCCGCGATCTGCGGGCGCTTCTTGCAGGAGTCGTCGCCCGTGCCCGAAGCTTGCGCGCTCGGTGCCTTCGCGTGCTTGGGGGCTGTGTCCTCTTCGGTCGGTTTCGGATTGTCGTTTGCCATGAGTTCCTTACAATGATGCTGGTCAGCGAGCTGCTCGAGGTGCCGCTCGCGCGGATAGTTGGCAGTGCCGCCGTTCGGTCCGCCCGTGCGAGCGGCTCACGTAAACCGTCCGTGCGAGCCGCCTTTCCGCTGGCCGAGTGCCTCTTTCCCGCAGGCCGTTTGAAAGCATGACGGGAAGCCACCGTGGGCCTCCCGTCATGGGCTCTGCATTAGATCCTCGTGTTCTTGTGGCGCGGTGCGCGGCCGTCGGCACGGCGTGGTACCGCCGGCTTGAAGGCGCCGCGCGGGAACTGCTCATCACCCGGCGCCTGAGCGGCCCTCTGCTGGCTTGCGGTCGGGGGCACTCCAGCGCCCGCATTCGCGTTCGGGCTTACACCCGCGCCCATGCCCGCGCCCATGCCCGAGTTCGCACCTTGGCGCCTCGGTCGCGCACCGGCTTCCCTACGTTCCGCCTGCTTGGGATCGATGCCGGCCTTGCGCGCCCACTGGCCGATGTCGTCGGCGGCGAGGTCGCGCGCGTTGGGGTTCTCCATCAGCTGCTTCTCGCGGTCCTTGCGGGAGACGCGCTTCCCCTCGGTGTTGTAGTAGGCGTAGTAGTAATCGTTGTTCGCCTCTTCGCGCGAGAACGTGATGACCGATCCCAAGATGCGCGCGTTGGCGGCCTTGAGCTGCTGCACGCCGGCGACGACATCGTCGCGCTTCGCCGCGCGCTCGCGGATGACGTACAGCGTGCCGTCGACCAGGTTCGATATGATGGCAGCGTCAACGAAAAGACCGATGGGGGGCGAGTCAAATATCACGTAGTCGAACATCTCGCGCAGCGTGTCGACGAGCGCCGAGAAGCGCTTGGTCGAAAGGACGTCGGGAGGGGAGGGGATGTTCGGCTCGGAGTCCATGAAATACAGGTTGGGGCGGTCGGTCGGGTAGATGGCGCTCTTGAGCGGCGCCTGCCCGACGAGCACGGAATACAGGCCGCATTCCGTGCGGATGCCCAGAAGCCCCGCGATGCAGCGGCGGCGCATGTCGGTGTCGACGATGAGCACCTTCTTGCCAGAGCTGGCGATGGCGCAGGCAAGGTTGGTGCTGACTTGGGTCTTTCCCTCGTCCATGCCCGTCGAGGTGACCACAATCGTCTTCACCTTCTCGTCGATGGAGACGAAGCGGATGTTGGCGAAAAGCGTTTTCGAGGCGTTGCTCAGAAGCGGATTTTGGAACTGGCTGGGGCGCTTGCGGTTTTTCTTGGCCATGTTACCTCGCCTTCTTCGGCTTGGGCATGCGGCCGAGCACGGGAATCCCGAGCAGCTCCTCGGCGTCGTCGCCCGACTTCACGGTGGTGTCTAGCATGTCCTGCAAGACGATGATCGCGATGGCGACGAACAGCCCTGCGAGCAGGGCAACCGCGGTGTACATGACTCGGTTGGGGCCGGAGGGCTTGTCTGGCACGCTCGCCCGGTCGATGATGTTCACGGCGTCAAGCTTCATCGCGTCGATTGCGGCCTTCGAGGTGCGGTCGGCGAGCTCGTTGGCTACGCTTGCGGCGCCCTCGGGGCTTTTGCCCGTGACGGTAAGCGTGATGACGCGGCTCGTGGTGTCGGAAGTGACACCCACGTCGAAGCCCTCGAGGTTATTCATGCCGAGGGCGCTCGCGGTGGAGCTCATCACGGTCGAGGTCTTCGCGATCTTCGCCAGGTCGTTCGCGAGCTGTTGCGAAGCCGAGGTATCGGAGCTGGTCACGCGGCCGGATCCGTCGGTCGCGTTCGTCGTTTGCGTCAGCACGTAGAGCGACACGTTGGCGGTGTAGTTGTTGGTCATGAAGCCCCAGCAGTATGCCGCGGTCGCGCCCGCGAACACGAGGGGGAACACGAGCACCAGGTACCATTTCTTTCGAAGGAGCTCGAGCAGCTCAAGCAGGGTCATTGAAGCGGTTCTCCTCTATTCTTCTCACAACAAAGGAGAGGGCAGCTGCGCCCTCTCCTTTTTCAACATGCGTGCGGCGCGGCTCTCGATGACGATCTGCCGCATGTACCGGTGGCGCTATTCAGCGAGCTTCTTGCGAAGGACCACGCCCACGCCCACGGCGGCGATGGCGCACGCGGCGGTGGCGACGGCGATGCCGGCCATGTCAACGCCGGTCTGCGGGGAGGTGGCGCTTGCGTCGGTGGTGGCGCCGGTGACGGTGGAGGAGTCAACCGCGATGGTCACGAGCGAGAGGCCATCGGTGGAGATGGTCACATTGCCGTTGGAGACGGTCGCCGTCTTCGTCTCGGTGCCGAGGTTCGCGTCGCGGCCCTGGTGCTCGATGAACACGGTGGCGGTGGCGCCGTTGTACTCAGTTCCCACGTTGAAGGTGAGGGTGTAGGGACCGTAGGTGCTGCCCTCGGGCACGTCGTAAACCTTGAAGGTGCCGACGATCTTCTGGGTGGCACTGAGCGACACGTTGGAAGCCTGGTCGGAGGTCGCCTCGACGACGAGCTTGCTCGTGGAGTCGTCGGTCTTGCCGCTGACCGTGAGTGTCGCGCCCTGGGATGCGGTGCAGGTGTTGGACGTTACCTTCTGCGGGCTGTTCGATGCCCATGCCAGAGTCGGCATCGCCATGGCGAGGGCGAGCGCGCAAATCATGGCAGTAAGCTTCTTTTTCATCGTTTCCTCTTTCACTTGAGCGAATGCGTCAATGCGAATAACGGGTCTCATCATAGCACATGGGGGACGGGGACGCGCGTCTCCGTCGGGCCGACAGGGTTTTGGGGCCCTGTTTTGTGATGACTTGACGACCGCTTGTCTTATCCTCGACGCGATAATATTCCCCTTGAGC
>USJN01000226.1 GCA_900554945.1 uncultured Coriobacteriaceae bacterium
GATTTCGACGACGCCGACTATTCGGAGGAATCGTGGTACAAGGACGCCGTCCGCTGGGCGCGCGCGAGCGAGGTCGTCAAAGGTTACGAGGGGACGAACTACTTCGGCCCGAACGACCCCGTCACGCGAGAGCAACTCGCTGTGATGGTCGCGAGGTTCGCGAGAACCATTTCCCATATCGACACATCGAGCACGGGCGCGGCGCTCGCGGCGAAGCCGGATGCGGCTTCCGTGAGCGATTGGGCGCGCGATGCAGTCGCCTGGTCGGTTGACCAGGGCATTCTCGGCGGGGCATCAATCATCGACCCCCAGGGGACCGCCACTCGCTGCCAAGGGTGCAAGATGCTCTCCATCGCGCACAAGATTATCGGCAACCAAGGCGCGAGCCATGGGGAAGCCCGCGTCCACTTCATCGATGTTGGGCAGGGCGACAGCGAGTTCATCGAGCTGCCGAACGGCAAGACGATGCTCATAGACGCGGGCACGACCGAGAGCGGGGAGAAGGTCGCAAGCTACATCGCCGGGCTCGGCTACTCGCGCATCGATTACGTCATTGCCACGCACCCCCACGAAGACCACATCGGCGGGATGGCGCGCGTGCTGAGCAGCTTCGACGTTGGCGAAATCTGGATGCCGCGCGCGACGTCGAACACCGCCACCTTCGAGAGGCTGCTCGACGCGATCGCCGACAAAGGAGTGCCCGTCCACGCGGCGGAGGAAGGGAAGATCATCTGCTCCGACGAAGGCTTTTCGGCGACGATTCTCTCGCCATTCGAGACGTCGTATTCCGACGTCAACGACTGGTCGGTCATTCTCGAACTCGACGTGGGGGCAAGGTCCTTCCTCTTCACGGGCGACGCCTCGTCCAGCGTTATTGGGAAGGCGTGCGGCCACCACGTCGATGTGCTGAAGGTCGGCCACCACGGATCGAGGACGTCGACGACGCGGCAGCTCGTGGAGGTCCTTTCTCCTGATTGGGCAGTGATTTCGGTAGGGGCGGGCAACTCGTACGGTCACCCGTCCAAAGAGGTTCTCTCCGCGCTCTCGGGGGTCGCCCACCTGCTGCGTACGGACCTCGACGGTACGGTGACGCTCAGCTGCGATGGCGAGACGATACGCCGCGCGGCGTAGGGAAGGGGAGGCATGGACGACGCGATTTACGTCATCGACCGCATTGAGGAGGGCATCGCTGTCCTCGTGTGCGATTCGGGCGAGAAGATGGAAGTCCCTCTTTCGAGCCTGCCTTCAGGTGCGCACGAGGGTTCGTGCCTGCGCCCCTGCGAGTGCGGGTTCACTCTCGATGAAAGGGAGGAAGCAACGCGCAAGCGCCGAATCGAGCGGAAGTTGAGCGCGCTCTTCGTTGACTAGGAGCTTGCGGTTCCTTGGGGCGGCGCGTTGTCTTTCCCCATCCGTTTTCCATACCCAACAAGCTAACAATCGCTAACTCTGCTAACGCAAGCTGAAAAAGCTAACGCAAGCTAACCGAAACGAATGGAATTGAGCCAAATTGCTTGCGACAGCAGTCCAGTAGGCAATTGGCCTTCGCGAGTGCACTATTTGGTGACACGGCGGAATAGAAGAAAAGACAAAGCTGTCAATCTGATAAAGATCCCGTCCCAGCAGGGAGCTCAGAGTTTCCCTTAATCGCTTCTCCGCATGATCATTCAGGGACAGCGCCCATAAAAATAGCCGCCGAACAGGGATCGGCGGCTATAGTCAAAACGGTATCTTCGCAAGCTAATTAGTTCGAAGCTGCACGCTCAGTGCGTCTCATCAGCAAATTCGTCTTGCAAGGAAAGCTCGTCGAATGCGCTTTCTTGTAAGACCGAGCCTCGCGCTTCTGATCTTCTCGAAGTGTTTCCTGATAATATGCTCGCGTGCTGCGAGAAAGAAGGCTGGCAAACATCGCGTCTCCTGTCATCCGATTACCAACTTGTTTTGGAGTCGACCCCTTCGTTGGCAAAGAGATTACCACATGGCTACGCGATGTTTCCCAAGTGTTTCAAGTTCAGACCACTTACGTACCAGCTCCTCGAACCTGCTATCGAATGCCCGTTATGCGGCGGACTGCCCGGAAACCAGAATGGCGAGATTGCTGAAATCGGACGGGCGGTTCTGCTTCATGCGCCCGGCGATCGCCATTCCGGCAAGGTAGGACAGGGGGATGAGCGACCCCATCACCAGCGCCGACATCATGTCCCCCGTCAGGTCGGCGAAGTTGGAGAGCACGACGGAGGCGACGAAAGCGAGGCAGGCTGCGGCGGCAACCGGTGCGATCAGCGTGCGCCAAATGCTGGCTCCGTGCACAACGCGGCGGAAGAACACGACCACCGACACGGAGGTGAGCATCTGCAAGATGAGCAGGCCGAGCGTCGCCGTGTTCGCAAACCATGCGTATACCGTCAGCGGGTCAAGGCCGACAATTGTCACGATGGCCAGCAAAGCGAACGACACAATGCTGATGGACATCGAGGCGTTGGACGGGGCGAAGTGCGTCTTGTGGACCTCACCCAGGCGAGCGGGGAGGACCTTCACCCTCGAGAGCGTGAAGGTGTAGCGGCTTGCAACGTTGTGAAGTGCAAGCGCGCAGGCGAACAGGCTCGTCACAAGCAGGCACTGGAAGACATCGTAGAGCCATTGGCCCACGTAGAGCGCGGCCAGCTCAAGCGCGTAGGCATCTTGCGTTTCCTGGGCGAAGGCGAGCGCGTTGTCTGCCCCAGCGCCCATGACCAGGCACCATCCGCTGAAACCGTAGAACAGTGCGATGAAGGCAACCGCGATGTAGGTTGCGCGGGGGATTGTCTTCTCGGGGTCTTTCGCCTCGTTGCGGAAGACGGCAGTTGCCTCGAACCCGATAAAACCGAAGAACGCCCACATCAGCCCCAGCCCAGGAACGCCGCTGAGGAAATTGCTCGGGGAGAAAGGAGCGAGGCTGAGCCCTTCGCTTCCGCCCGTTCCGATGATGGCAACGTCCAGAATGGTGACCGACAGCACCTCAAGGACCAGGAACACGCCGAGAACTTTTGAGCTGAGGTCGATGTTGCGGTAGCCGAGAAACGCGATTGCTGCCCACCATGCAATCGCGCACGCCCACCACGGCACCTCAATCGCCGGGGCGAACAGCGCTATCGTGTTTGCCGTTGCGTAACCGAGATAGGCCAGCACCGCGATGCAGATCAGCACGTAGGAGAGCAGTGCCATCGTCGCCGCGCCGAGCCCCATCGTTTTCCCGAGCCCCGCCTGGATATAGGAGTAGAAGGCGCCCGCATTCGGCACATGTCCGCTCATTTTGGTGAAGCCGACCGAGAAAAGCAGGAGAATCGCTCCCGTCGCAAGGTAGTAGACGGGGATGCTGTTGTTCTCCGTGTAGGTCATGACCAGCGGCTGCGTGCCGGCGACTACGGTCAACGGCGCGGTCGCCGCGACAACCATCAAGACGATGGAGAAGACGCCCAGCGTCCTTTTGATTTGA
>USJN01000227.1 GCA_900554945.1 uncultured Coriobacteriaceae bacterium
CTTCTGGATCTCGCGGACGCGCTCCTCAGGCAACCCCATCACATCGCCGATTTCCTTCGGGGTAGGTTCGCGACCGAGCTCCTGGAGAAGCTGACGCTGGATGCGCACGAGCTTGTTGATCGTCTCGACCATGTGCACGGGAATACGGATGGTGCGCGCCTGGTCGGCGATGGCTCGCGTAATGGCCTGGCGAATCCACCAGGTGGCATACGTGGAGAACTTGAATCCCTTGCGGTAGTCGAACTTCTCGACCGCGCGGATAAGACCCAGGTTGCCTTCCTGGATAAGGTCGAGGAAGAGCATGCCGCGGCCCACATAGCGTTTCGCGATGGACACGACGAGGCGCAGGTTTGCTTCGATGAGATGCTGCTTCGCGTCGAAACCGACTTCTTCGATGCGGGTCAGGCGGCGAAGGTCGCGCCTTTCAAGCTCGATTTCGCCGGCGTCGGCCTTCTCAAGCTGCTCGCCCGCGGCGACGCCCGCCTCGATCTTCATGGCGAGGTCGATTTCCTCGGCGGCGGTAAGCAGCGGCACCTTGCCAATTTCCTTCAGGTACATGCGAACCGGGTCGCCCGTGAGCATGGTCACGCCGCCGTCGTTTGCGCGCTTGCGAGCCGAGCGGCGCTTGCTGCGGGCCGTCGTCACCTTCGGCAACTGAACATCGGTGGTCGCTTTAAGTTCTTCTTCGGGAATACCTTCGAGCAGGTCTTCCTCCTCGTCGATGCCAGCTTCGATCTTGTCTTCGTCAAGCGTGGTGTCAGAGGCTTCGGAAACCTCGCTTACAGGAGGCTCTCCCTCTTCGGGATCCTCATCGAGCTCGTCCTCCTCGAGGATCTCATCGGGTTTGGAAAGGTCTTTCGGTTCTTCGGCAGTCTTCTTCGATAATTTCTGGGAATCCTTTGCCACGTGATAGTCCTTTCTGGATAAGAACACCCGGGGCTAAACCGCAACCGGGCGCAAATACACAGCGATAAAATATACCATAAATCGGGCCGAATGTGTATGAATATCACAATAAATCGTTCGGGTCAACGTCAACGGCAACGTTCACGTCCGCCTCGGGCACACGAGCGCGAAACAGCGGGGCTATCACGCGAGAAAGATCGTCCCCGGGCGGGCACTTCACCACAACATGCCAACGGTACACGCCGCGCAGCTTCGCGAGAACACACGGGCTCGCGGGAAGGGCGGACCGCCCGTCACCGCCGAAGTCGCGAATATGCGCCTCGAGCTCGGTGAACAGCCTTTCGGCGGTCGTGCGCACGGAGGGCTCGTCCTTCCCCCAGACAAGCACGTTTGCCATGCGGACGAACGGCGGGTAGAGAAGGATGCGCCGCTTCGGAAGCTCCGCGCGAAGGAACCGCTCGCGGTCGTAGGTGGCGGCTGCGCGGATGGCGACGTTGTCGGCCTCGTAGGTCTGAACGAGCACGCGCCCCGGCAAGTCGGCACGCCCGGCACGACCCGCCACCTGTTCGATCAGGGAAAACGTGCGCTCGGCAGCCCGATAATCGGGAAGGTGGAGCTGCGTGTCGGCATTGATCACGCCCACGAGCGTTACATCCTCGAAGTCGAGTCCCTTCGCGATCATCTGCGTTCCCAAAAGTACGGCGGCATCAGCTCCGGCAAACTGCTCGAGGAGGCGCTCGTGGGCTCCCTTGCCGCTCGTGGTGTCGGCGTCCATGCGGATGATGGGCACACCGGGGCCAACGCCAGGCATCCCGTCGAGCAGTGCGCGCAGCTCGGCCTCGACGCGCTGGGTTCCCGCGCCGAACTTCTTCAGGTACGGGCTTCCGCACTCGGGGCAGACGGCGGGCGCGATCTCGGTGTGCCCGCAATGGTGGCACACGAGCATGCGGCCGCGCTCGTGATAGGTGAGCGAGGTGTCGCACGAGGGGCAGGTGGGCACGAACCCGCAGTCGCGGCACAAGAGGAACTTCGCGAAGCCGCGCTGGTTCAAGAGAAGCACCGCCTTACGCCCGAGGGAAAGCTCGCTGCGAAGCCCCTCGACGAGCTTGCGCGAGAACATCGCCCGCGAGCCGCCGCGAAACTCCGCCGCCATGTCCACGACCTCGACCGCCGGCAGGGGCTTGCCGTTCGCGCGATCGGGCAGATCGACCTTCGTCCAGCTCCCGCCCTGCTCACAGGCATAGAGCGCCTCAATGGAAGGCGTGGCCGAGCCCATGACGAGCACGCCGCCCGAGCGAGCGACCATCCAGCGCGCCACCTCGCGCGCATCGTAGCGCGGGGCGGAATCCTGCTTGTAGGAGCCTTCGTGCTCCTCGTCGATCACGATGAGTCCGATGTTCGAAAGCGGCGTGAACAGGGCGCTTCTCGCCCCCACCACAACGCGCGCCGCGCCGCTTTTGATGAAATCCCACTGGTCGTAGCGCTCGCCTTGGCTCATGCGCGAGTGCATGACCGCGACCATGTCGCCGAAGCGACCGCGGAAGCGGCCCACCGTCTGCGGGGTGAGCGAGATCTCGGGCACGAGCACGCAGGCCGTGCGCCCCTCGGCAAGCGTCTTCTCGATGGCGCGCAGGTAGAGCTCCGTTTTGCCCGAACCGGTGACACCGTCGACAACGACAACCTCGCCGCAGGCATGCTCGCGCGCGCGGTCGATGGCCGCAAGGGCACTTTCCTGCCCCGGCGTGAGCGCGGGCTTCGGTGAGGGGGTGAAGCCATCGGACGCGATAGTGGGCGCAAGAGGGGTTGAGGTGGAAAGCGCACTACCGCAGGTTTCGGCGAGCGAGCCGCTCACCGCAGCACCCGCCAAGCCGCTGCGCGCACCGTCAGGGGTCCCCCGCATGCGGCGGCGGCGAACGATGCGCACGACGCCTTTCGACTCGAGGGCGCGCAAAGTCGACGAGACTGCTCCCATCTGGGCCGAAAGCTCGGACACGCGCAGCTCGCCCGTCCGCACGGCCGCCACGATCGCCTCCTGGCGAACGGCGTTCTTGCGCGGCTCGAACGCGGAAAGCTCGGGACCTGCGACAACCCAGCGGTCGTCCACTTCCCCAACCTTTTGCTCCTCCAAGCGCCATCGTCCATCGCGGCCATGCACCATCCGCGGGACACCTCCCGGAGGCGTGAACAGGCGAACGCAGGAGGAAAGCGGCGCGATGTAGCGGTTCGCGAGCCATTGGGCGCACGCCGCGCCTTCCTCGTCGAAGTACGGTTTAGAAAGGCCCCGAACTATTGATTTCAGCTTGCGCGCATCGAGGCCGGAAGGCCACGTTTCGTCTCCCGGGAGTCCCGCCTCGAAGACATCGATAACGAACCCCACCGCCTGGCGCTTGCCGAAGGGCACAAGCACCGCACATCCCACTTCAACGGGGTAGTCGCGAGAGCGGGGAGAAACATCATCGACGCCTGCGCCCAACCTACAGGTGCCCTCCGCCCCGCCACTCGCTAAACCGGAGCGCTCGGCCACACAGAAATCGACCTCAGAA
>USJN01000228.1 GCA_900554945.1 uncultured Coriobacteriaceae bacterium
CCCGGCCCTGCGCCGCTTCAGCAGGTTTTGGCCTTATATCCCTCGCCCCATGCCCACATGGCATCCATGATGGGGCGCAGGGATTCGCCGATGCCGGTCAGCGAATACTCCACGCGCGGAGGCACCTCCGGGTAGACGCGCCGCACGACAAGTCCGTCAGATTCCATCTCGCGCAGGTTGGAGGTCAACACCTTTTGGGACACATCCCCTATTGAGCGTTGGAGCTCCTTGAAGCGCATCGACCCGTTGAGCAACAAATCGCGCATGATGAGCAGCTTCCACTTGCTGCCGACGAGCTGGACGCACGTCTGCACGGGGCACGCGGGAAGTTCGGATCGCCGTGGCGGCTCGATTGCCTGGTATTCGGTGAACACTTCTGAAACTTTATCTTTCATAACTTTCCCAGTTCAGAGTCAATAGTTACTTTAGAGTACCTACAGCACTTCAAAGTGCCTACTTCCATATCAACACCGTTGATTCTAGTATCGAATGCGTCAAAAGGCAACCGCGCTAAAGGCGGCGCACGACGAAAGGATATGGAAGATGTCGAAGATCGAGAAGGCAAAGGAACTCATCAACACGTTCGCAACAGGTGATGCGGATAAGGCCGCGAGCCTGCTGGCCGAGAGCTACATCCAGCACAACCTCGCATACGGGACGGGCCGCGATGCATTTGTGGAGTCGGTCGAATACCTGGCGGGCGCTCCCGTGAAGACGACCGTCGAGACCGTCCGCGCGTTCGAGGACGGCGACAAGGTGTTCATGCACAACCTCTACAACTTCGCGGGCGCGGGCGACCAGGTGGCCTTCGACATCTTCCGCTTCGACGCTGAAGGGCAGATCGCCGAGCATTGGGACAACCTCGCCGATGTCGCCGCCCCGAACCCCTCCGGCCACACCCAGACCGACGGCCCCGCCGAGGCGACAAGCAAGGACAAGACCGAGGCGAACCGCGCGCTCGTCGAGGCGTTCCTCATTGACGTCATGCAGGGCAAGCACCCCGAGAAGACGCCCGAGTACTTCGACGGCGACGCCTACATCCAGCACAACACCGCCATCGCAGATGGACTCTCGGGGCTGGGGGCCGCACTCGACGCAATGGCCGCGCAGGGCATCCAGATGATCTACGACACGACGCACATGGTGCTAGCCGAGGGCGACTTCGTGCTGGGTGTGAGCGAGGGCACCTTCGGCGGCGCGCACACAGCCTACTACGACCTGTGGCGCGTGGAGGACGGCAAGATCGCCGAGCACTGGGACGTCATGACCACCATCCCCGAAGCAACCGAGTGGGCAAACGACAACGGCAAGTTCTAAGATAGGCTGAAAGATGGAGGTCAGCGGCGCTGCCCATGGGTGGTGCCGCCGCATTTGAAGGAGACGCGTCGGATGGCAGACGAGAGGTGCGAGGCGTATGGCCTTGCGGCGAGCGCGCAGATACCTGTCGCTACATACGAAGAGATAGACGCGGGGTACTGCCTGCGCTTTATGTGGCAGGTGCGCGACTGCTCGTTCGCCACGGTCGATGAGCGCGGCCTGCCGTCGGTGCGCGTGATCGACGTCATGCACGCGGGCGATGGCCGCCTCTACTTCCTCGCCCCTCGCGGAAAGGCGTTCTACGCGGAGGTCGTGCGCACGGGGCACATCGCCATCGTAGCGCAGACGACCGACTTCCGAACATGCCGCCTGAAGGGTGCGGTCGTGCACCCGACAGACGCCGCCGAGCAGAGGCGGCTCGTGGACTGGATGTTCGAGCTGAACCCGGGAATGGACGAGCTCTACCCGGGAGACACCCGCTACGCGTGCGAGGTGTTCTACATCGAGCGCGGCGAGGGCGACTACTTCGATTTGGGGCAGAAGCCGTTGCTCCGCAAGGCGTTCGCAATCGGCGATCCCTTGGATGCATCGCAGCTCGGGGGCTTCGGGATTGACGAGGCGACCTGCACGGGCTGCGGTGCGTGCGCGGGCGTCTGCCCGCAGAATTGCATAGCGCGCACAGACCGCGGCACGTACGCCATAGTGCAGAGCGCGTGCCTGCACTGCGGGCTGTGCTTCGAGGCATGTCCGAGCGGCGCAGTCGAGAAGCTGGGATCGAAGTAGACGATGTCGCATATGGATGATCTTAAGGAAGTGGTGGGCTATCTTGCCGAGGAACGGTTCGGCGAGGGCGAGGCCGCACGCACGTTGTGCTCGATGTGTTTGGCGAAGAGGACGAGAGGATCTACCGTGAACTTCTTTTCTAGTAACATGCTCTCAGGGGGCGGCTATGTTTGCGCGGGACGTGGCGAGGCGCTGGCGCGCGGGCGCGCGGCGAGCATTGAGGAAGCTGCGCAAGCCATTCGCGCCGAGCTCGACTCCTGCGATGCCGTCATCATCGGCGCAGGCGCAGGGCTCTCCACCGCCGCTGGCCTTATCTATTCCGGCAAGCGCTTCGACGACAACTTCGCGGACTTCCGCGACCGCTTCGGCATCACCGACATGTACTCGGGCGGGTTCTTTCCTTTCCCCGACAGAGAGACCTACTGGGCGTGGTGGAGCCGCCACATCCTCGTGAACCGCTACGTGGAGGCGCCGAACGACACCTACAAGCGGCTGCTCGATCTTGTGACGAATAAGGACTACTTCGTCATCACCACGAACGTCGACCACCAATTCCAGAAGGCCGGGTTCGACAAGAAGCGCCTGTTCTACACGCAGGGAGACTACGGCCTCTTCCAGTGCAGCCGCGCATGCACGCAGGAGACCTACGACAACAAGGACGCGGTGCATGCGATGGTCGAGCGCCAGCGCGACATGCGCGTACCGAGCGAGCTTGTCCCCAAATGCCCCAACTGCGGCGCGCTCATGATGACCAACCTTCGCGTTGACAACCGCTTCGTGGAGGACGCAGGCTGGCATGCAGCAGCAGAGCGCTACTCCGAGTTCTGCCGCCGCCACGAGGGCATGCGCGTGCTCTACCTTGAGCTCGGCGTGGGAGGTAACACGCCCGTCATCATCAAGTACCCGTTCTGGAATGCCGTGGGCAAGAACGAATACGCGACCTACGCCTGCGTGAACATGGGCGAGGCGTGTGCGCCGAAGGTTATAGAGGGCAGAAGCATACTCGTTGACGAGGATATCAACATTACCTTAATGTAGCGCTAAAGCTAAGGAAGCGCTGAACAAATAGGGTTGCGCCCGCCAAATCCACTTCGCTGTTAGCGTCGGGAGAATTTAGCCAACGGGGGGATGCGGCGGTAATCCTGGGTCATCTTGCCGCTGTTACGGGTATTTCGTCACTGTACGCGCTCTTTGAGCATCAGCATCTCATGGTTCTTTTGATGTTCGCAGAAATGACTTGGCGATCTACTTCTAAATTAAACAGAGCGCTCCGGCACCGAATTCGACTATAGTTTTTATTCATTTGC
>USJN01000229.1 GCA_900554945.1 uncultured Coriobacteriaceae bacterium
CTCTGTCTGCTCACGCCACAGCCTGTGCGTTGCTGCGATGACGCGAACTCTGCAGACTACGTACGAGAATGACACTTGCGTGTTCGGATGAACTTGCGAATCAACTTTTCCCTGCCGTCTATCGTGATTTTGGGAAACCGTGCGCTGTGCCAATTACCGAGCCTTCTTCTTGGCTTATACTCTTCTGGTTTGACGGATGGCGCATTCGTGCGCTTTGCATAGGAACCGATCGGGAAAGGCTGGGCCGCTTTTATGGCGAGCAATTACAAGAAAACGATGAACCTGCCTACTACCGACTTCGCGATGAGGGGCAATCTCCCGAAAAACGAGCCCAAGCGCCTCGCGGAGTGGGAAGAGGACCATGTATACGAGAAGTTGCAGGAGAAGAACAAGGACGCTAAGCCCTTCGTCCTGCACGACGGCCCCCCGTACGCGAACGGCCCTATTCATCTCGGCCACGCGCAAAACAAGATCTCGAAGGACATCATCAACCGCTACAAGGCGATGCGCGGCTTTCGCACTCCCTATGTGCCCGGCTGGGACTGCCACGGTCAGCCGATTGAGCACAAGGTCGAAACCATGCTCGGTACCGAGAAGTTCAACCAGCTGCCCACCGAGAAGGTCCGCGAGCTCTGCCGCAAGATGGCTGTCGAGCAGGTCGACACGCAGCGCCAGGGCTTCAAGCGCCTGGGCGTGCTTGCCGAGTGGGAAAACCCTTACCTCACCTATGTGAACGACTACGATGCCACCGACGTCGAGATCTTCAAGGCCATCTTCGACCGCGGTGCAATCTATCGCGGTCGCAAGCCGGTCCATTGGTGCTCGCACTGCCACACGGCGCTCGCCGAAGCGGAAATCGAGTACGGTGACGAGGTCAGCCCCGCCATCTTCGTCCGCTTCGAGATGACGACGGTACCGGCTGGGCTTGAAGCCTGGGAAGGCAAGCTCTGGGTCGACATCTGGACCACCACACCCTGGACTCTGCCCGCTGACGACATCGTCATCCTGCACCCTGAGGCAGACTACGTCGCGGTCATCCATGACGGCAAGGCCGAGATCATGGCGCGCGCCCTCGTGGAGAAGGACTGCGCGAAGTTCGGCTATGGCGAGGTCGAGCTCGTGCGCGGGGCCGACGGTGAGCCCTGGAGCATGACCGGTATCGAGCTGGCCCACAACAAGTACAAGCAGCCCATCTTCGGTGATCAGGGCGTCGAGGGCGAGTTCGTCTACGCCGACTACGTCACTTTGGACGACGGCACCGGAATCGTCCATGGCGCTCCCGGCCATGGCGTCGACGACTACCTCGTCGGCATGAAGTTCGACATTCCCGTGGTCATGCCCGTTGACGACGACGGTCGCTTCTACAAGGGCGACGAGATGGGCACGGGCGGCCCCTGGTCCGGCATGGAGGTCAACGAGGCCAACCCGAAGATCATCGAGTGGCTGCGCGAGCGCGGCACGCTCATCCTCCATGAGGACATCAACCACAGCTATCCGCACTGCTGGCGCTGCAAGCAGCCTGTCATCTTCCGCGCCACGAGCCAGTGGTTCGTCTCGATGGACAAAGCGCTCGACGACGGCCGCACGCTGCGCGAGGAGGCGCTCGACGAGCTCTCGAAGGTTGCGTTCTACCCGCCCCATGCCGTGAAGCGCATCGGGTCGATGGTGGAGGGCCGTCCCGACTGGTGCATCTCCCGTCAGCGCAACTGGGGTGTGCCTATCCCTGCCTTCACCTGCGAAGACTGCGGCGAAACCGTCGTGAACGATGCAACGCTCGACGCCGTTATCGCGCTCTTCCGCGAGAAAGGCTCCGACTGCTGGTTCACCGACGACCCCGCAAGCTACCTCGGCGACGCGTGCGTCTGCCCCAAGTGCGGCGGCCATCACCTGAAGGCGAACAAGGACATCCTCGACGTGTGGTGGGACTCGGGCGTTTCGCACACCGCCGTGTGCAAGCACCGCGACAACCTTGAGTTCCCGGCCGATATGTATCTCGAAGGCTCCGACCAGCACCGTGGTTGGTTCATGAGCTCGCTCATGACCTCGGTGGGCGCGTACGGCACAGCTCCCTACAAGGCGGTCGTCTCGCAGGGCTTCACGCTCGACGGCCAGGGACGCAAGATGTCCAAGTCACTCGGCAACGTCATCGACCCGAACAAGGAATGCGACACCCGTGGCGCCGACGTCATGCGCCTGTGGGTCTCCTCGGTCGATACCTCAAACGACGTCACCTGCGACGGCGAGATCCTCTCCCACGTGGGCGAGGCGTATCGCAAGATCCGCAACACGCTCCGCTTCCTGCTCGGCGAGATCGAGGGTCGCTTCGATCCCGCGACCGACGCCGTGGCGCTAGACGACCTTGCGGGCTACGACAAGCTCGCGCTTGCCCGCCTGTGCCAGGTGCACGAGATCGTGACGGAAGCCTACGAGGGCTATCGCTTCAACGTGGTGTACCGCAACCTCTACGATTACGTGACCGAGCTTTCCAACGGTTACTTGAACGCCACCAAAGACCGCGTCTACTGCGGCCAGGCTGACGGGCAGGATCGTCGCAGCGCCCTTACCGTGTGGGCGCAGATTCTCTCGATGCTCGTGCACGACCTGCAGCCGATTCTCGCGTTCACCTGCGACGAGGTTATGGCGTTTTTGCCCGAGTCTCTTCGCGATGGCCAGACCCGCGCGGCGCTGCTCGACTGGTACGAGGCTCCTTGGTCTGCGGAGGAAGCCTCCGCGTTGCTTTCCGCCTACAACCAGCTCGCAACGGCGCGCGACGTCTTCACCAAGGCTTTTGAGGAAGCGAAGGAAGCGGGCGTCGTGACGGAGGGCACGAGCCAGGCGGCTTCCGCCACGCTCACCCTTCCCGCCGATGTCGCCGCCGCTTTGGCCGATGTCGACCTCGCCGAGGTCTTCGTCTGCGCGGCGGTGGAAGTAGTAGCGGGCGAGGGCTTCTCCTGCTCTGTCGCTCCTGCGGTAGGCGAGAAGTGCCCGCGCTGCTGGAACGTGCGCGAGCTCGGCGGCAACGCCAATCACCCGCATGTCTGTGAGCGCTGCGGCGACGTGCTCGACTCGATCGGCTTTTCCGAGGAGGACTAGCGCTTGAGCGCCGATAAAGATTTCGAGAACGGGCGGACCGTGCGCGCAGTTGCGCGGCGGTTCGCCGTGTTTATCCCCATCGTGGTGGTGTGGCTTGTCCTTGATCAGGCATCGAAGTTGTTCTTCAACGGCTCATACCATGCGGGACAGGTGATTTCCGACCCGATTCTCGGCATATTCCGCTTCCATCTCGTTTACAACACGGGCGGTGCCTGGAGCATCTTCTCGGGCGCCACCTGGGCGCTCGGTGCGTTCTCGCTTGTGGTCTGCATTGCGCTGACAGCGTATCTTGCGCTCACC
>USJN01000230.1 GCA_900554945.1 uncultured Coriobacteriaceae bacterium
GAGGGGAACCAGCGTGAGGCATTGAGCCTTCTGGGCAAGGTTTCTGGGCGCGACGTTCCCGACAAGGTTTCCCAGGCGGGGCTCACCCCTGTTGAAGTTGGCGGGTCGGTTGCCTTCGAGGAGGCCGAGCTTGTGTTCGTATGCCGCAAGCTGTACGCGCGCGAGCTTCCGCCGAAGGACTTCATCGATACCTCCTGCGATGCGCGCTGGTATCCCAACCACGACTACCACACCATGTATATGGCCGAGATCGAAAAAGTTCTCGTAAAGGAATAGCTTCGCATATCGAGAAGCAAGGATGCCCGCACAAGAACCAGTCGGGACGAGGGAAAGCCCGCGCGAGGTAGAGGCACGCGCGGGCTTTCTGCTAAAACGAAAAGAGTGCGGTGGCGTTGCCTTTGGCTGCCCGGGCCTTGTACTCGCTTACGATGGCGAGTCGACTGACGGTCGAGGTGGCCAGGGGATGGGGAAGCTCCTCGGGCGGAAACCATCCAACTTCGGTGCTCTCGTCGTCCCCCACGAAAGGCACGGTGTCGCTCTCGGTGGGCGTGCAGATGAAAAGGATGTCAAGGTATCGGCATTGGTCGCCGTTCGCGTACTCCACCAGGTAGTTTGATGATTTCACGCTCGCGATTGCCTGCGGCGCAACGTGCACGCCCGTCTCCTCGAGCACCTCGCGCACGCACGTGCGGCCAGGTTCCTCCCCAGGCTCCACGATGCCGTACACAAGCGCCCACTCGCCCGTGTCGCTGCGCCGCCCGAGCAGGATGCGCCCGTCTGCGTCCTCGACATAGGCCGTGATCCCCGTAAGCCAAAGCGGGTCGTGGCCGATCTTCTCGCGCAGCGAAAGAATGAAGTTCGGGGTCGTCATCGCAGATCCTTGCGCCTATTGCAAAAGCGGCGTCAGCTCGCCAAGGGCGAACACGTCGAGCTCACGCGTAGCGCGCGAAATGCTCGTGTAGAGGCGGTTTTTCGCGATGCGGTCACCGGCGGGGAAGAGTCCTGCGCTCGCGTTCGGGATGATGACGTGGTCGAACTCAAGCCCCTTCGCAAGCGGCAGCGTGAGCAGCACGCACCCCGATCGAGGGAGCGCTCCCGTCGCATCTACCAGCTGGGGAGCGTCGTCCCCCAAAGCCGCGACAAGCTTCGTCGCCTCGTGCTTCCACGGCACGATGACGGCGGTGAGGCCCTCATCGCTCGAACCCGCCTCGCGCACGGCCTCGCGCACGGCATCCGTCCAGGCATCCTTGTCCTCGAACGCCTCGACGCGGGGCGCCGAACTCTCGCGTTGCACGGACGACACCTCCATGCGCTCGCTTTCGGGCAGAAGGCGCGCGAACAGGTCGGTGATGCTGGGGGTGGAGCGGTAGCTCGTCATGAGATGGCACTCGCTCACCTCGCCACGCAGGCGCTCAAACGTGCTTTTGACCTGTGCGAACGTGAGTCCACCCTCGCGAATCGCCTGGTTTTCATCCCCGAGCAGCATGAAGTGCGCACGGGGGAAGAATCGCGCGAGGACTGCGAGCTGGGGAATCGTGTAATCCTGCACCTCGTCGATCATGACGTAGCGCGCGTCGGGGTTCGAAAGCCCCGTGCAAGCGATCTTCAAGTAGAGCCACGCTGCGGGCGGTAGGCTTTCCGCGCCGATCAGGCGGCGGCCCAGGTTGTCCACGTGGAGCCACTCGTCGCGCGCGATCATGCCGTACGCGATATCGAAGCGGCCGCGGATCAGCTTGAGCGCGGCCTTGCGCACCTCTTTGTCGTCGTCGATGTTCACCGGTTCGCCGAACGCCGCGAGCTGCTCGTCGTGGGTGAGGGATACCACCTCGTCAAAGGCCTCGTCGCTTGACGCCATCGAAGCAAGCTTGGAGTCGAGACGCCGCGTGAGCTCCTCGCGCATCAGGTTCGACAGGCGCGCGCCGGGCTCGATGCGCGGCCACTTCGCACGCACTTGATGCACCTGCGCTGCCGTGATTAGCTTCACGTGCCCCACGCGGATGTCGCAGAAATCGCCCTGCTCGTACTCGAACCTGCCGCCTTCGAGCGCCTCGTCGATGTGCCAAAGGGTCGCCTCGTCGACGGTGCCCTTCCCGAAGCCCTGCCCCTGGGGCAAGAGCGTGCGCGCGAACTCTGCGAGCGTGAGGGTCTCCGGGTTGCGCTCGCCCATGTCGGGCAGCACGTTTGCGATGTAGTGGCGAAACACCGGGTTCGGCGTGATGAGGAACACGTCCTCGGGGCGGAGGCTCTCGCGGTGCTGGTAGAACAAATATGCGATGCGCTGGAGCAGCACCGACGTCTTGCCCGAACCCGCGATGCCGGCGACGAGCAGCACGGGGCTGTCCTCGTGGCGGATGACGGCGTTCTGCTCCTTTTGGATGGTCGCGGTGATCGCCTGCATCTGGGAGGTGCGCTGCTTGGACAGCGACGCGAGAAGCAGCGAATCCTGGATGGCGATGTTGGTGTCGAAATAGGCGCGCAGCTCGTCGCGTACGATGTCGAACTGGCGACGCAGTGTGAGGTCGACGGCGATCGTGCGGCCGTTCGCGCGGTAGTGCGTGGGCCCCATGTCCTGGTTGTAGTACACCTCGGCGACGGGCGAGCGCCAATCGACCACGAGGCGCCGACAGCTGTCGTCGGACACGCCCGCGGCTCCGATGTAGAGTTCCTTCGGCGCGGCGCCGCGTTTGAAATCGAGGACGATCTTTGCGAAGTATGGTTGTCCCAAAAGCAGGCCGATGTTGGAGAGCTTCTCGGCGGCGGCGTCTTGCGTCTGGTTGTACGAGTCGATGACGCTGTTCACGGTCGCGAAGTCGGCGTAGGTCTCGAACGCCTCGGTGTCGCTGCCGTAGTTCTGCTTGATTTCCTCCACCATCTGCTGTTTTGTTGCCGCTGCCGCGTCCTCGTTCTTGCGCATCTTGGCCGCAAGCGCGCCCGCCATCGACCGCAGCGTTGCATAGGTGTCTCTTAGATGCTGCTGCTCCTGGGCAAACACGGGATCGTTCTCGCTGCTCGCGTCGTTGGCGACGTCGAGAGCAGCGAGATTCCCATCGTTGGTTTTCGGTTCGGATGCGGTGTCGTGCGCGCGTTCGTCTGACATGGACGGCTCTCCTTGGCTGAAATATCGGACGAACCATTGTAGACCATTAGGCGCGCAGCGTCACTCCTTCGGGAAGATCGGCGGGGTCGAATTCGAAGTCGTCTTCGGCCTCCTCGTCGGCAGCAGCCGTCTGCACGACTTCGGGCTCGGGGGCCTTCTTCTCGCCGAAAGCGGCGTCGAAGGCGTCGAAGCTCGCGCGCGGCACGGCGAACGTGATGTGCGCGATGGCTCCGGGATGAGCCTCAATCCATGCCTTGAACAGGCCG
>USJN01000231.1 GCA_900554945.1 uncultured Coriobacteriaceae bacterium
CCAAAGGCCGCCGAAAGGACGGCAACGTAGGCCATGGCGCCGATGAACTCGGGAGTGATCACCTGCGCCGCCGTTGGCATGGGCTGCGTGGTCAAGGCGAGCAGCAGGGCCAGGAAGCCGCTGGTGAATTGCTGGACGACGGTGGTGGTCAGGATATCGTTGTCGCGCATGACCAGGCCGATGATCACGATTTCAGCGCCGTAGAGGAACGCCGAGAGAATGCTGATGCCGTCTCCCAGGCTGATGGAGAAGCCTTCGGTCAGCGATACCATCCCGATGCCGGCCGTGCATATTGCCGCGGAGATAAACACTTTGGCGGGCGGGCGGCGGCGGGAGACCACCCACCAGATGAACGGCACGGTCAGGCAATAACACGCGCTCAAAAAGGCGTTCTTCGATGGTGTCGTCATGCCCAGGCCCAGAAACTGCGTCCAAAACCCGAGGAACGTTGCCACGCCTATGATCATGCCCGCCTTCAGCGTCTTTCGACAGAAACTTCGCTTGATATGGGGAAACAAGATGATGAGCAAAACGATGCCCGCCCCAAAGAAACGGATGGCGGTGAACCAGGTGGCGCCAACGGTGGTTATGGCGCTTTTGCCGATCACGAAGCCGAGGCCCCAGATGGCGGCGGCCGTGGTGAGGATGAGCCGATAAACGTTCGTTGGGTATTGCTTGTCGAGGATGCTCATGATTGCTTGCGCTCCTGGTAATTCGGAGAAATGATACGGCTGGCATGGAACTAGGATGCCAGCCACCTCTTCAGTTGAGCTTGCGAAATGAACCCCCTGCCGCTTGCGTGGTGAGGAGACCCCCATGTTTTCCGTGCAGTTGAAGAGGGTATGTGGGATATCGTAGAAGCCATTCGAATTGAACATTATGCACGGTCTGCCCGGCAGTTCAAGTGATATGAGGGAAATGGCCTCGCTCGTGCCGTTTACGACAGGATTGGCCTTGTTGCACGGTTCGAGGCGGGCGGCGGGACGGGCACTCCGAACAGTTGAGCTTCGCGAGCGAACGATGCAAAGCGCCATCGACGTCGTATGCGGGCGCCATCCAGCCGATTGTTTGAATGCCGACGTTTTCGATAGGCTATCATAGGGCAGTGCCCGCCCAGCTCGCGACGTTGCGTGCTGCGGACCCTAACTTCCGTTGCGCTGGAATCCTCCAACGCCTTGAGCCTGCATAAGGAAAGGATGTCCTATGAACGTGGTTTGCTTGGATTTGGAAGGTGTGCTCGTCCCCGAGATTTGGATCGCGTTCGCCAAGGCGAGCGGCATCCCCGAGCTTGAGCGAACGACGCGCGACGAGCCCGACTACGATAAGCTCATGAACTTCCGTCTGGACATCCTGCGCGAACATGGACTTGGCCTGGCCGAGATTCAAGACGTGATCGCCACGATCGACCCAATGGAGGGCGCCCGCGAATTCCTCGATGCGCTGCGCGAGAAGACGCAGGTCATCATTATCTCCGACACCTTCGAACAGTTCGCGCAGCCTCTGATGCACAAACTCGGCTGGCCCACCATCTTCTGCAACTCGCTTGAAGTGGGCGAGGACGGCGCCATCACCGGCTACAAGATGCGCTGCGACCAGACAAAGCTCACGACCGTTCGCGCGCTGCAGAGCTGCGGGATGGAGACCATCGCTGCGGGCGATTCGTACAATGACCTGGGAATGATTCGCGCAAGCAAGGCGGGCTGGCTGTTCAAGGGTGCGCCGTCGACGAAGGCCGAGAACCCCGATGTCCCCACGCTCGAGGAATACGACGAGCTTCTGGCTGCAATCGAGTCTGTGCTGTAGAAAACTGCCGAGGCCCATCGGTTCGAACGCAGCATTTGGTATCGCGCTCGCACCGACGGGCCGTCGTTCTCTTGGCTTTTAGGTTGCGAAGGCTGCGGGGCGTCCCAAGCGCGCTATTCCGCCACGCGCAGGTCGAGCTCTTGAATGTAGGAGCCGTTCTCGTCAGACTCGAGCACGGCATACGCGACGGCGGGCGTGACGTTCACGCCGCGCAGAAACTCCAGATAGCGCAAGGGAAAGGTCGTCGAGTCCTCCCCGTCGCTATCGACCATCGTGTCGCAGCCGGCCGTGGCGAGGACGGGACGCGCCACCTCGCGGTCGGGGCCGAACACCTTCGCCGTCTTTAGGAAGAAATCCCCCTTGTCGAAGGTGAAACAGGGGTGCACGTGGGCGGCGCGCTCGTTTCGCTGCCGCATCTCGCTTCGGTGCTTGTTGTCGAGCGAGCAGTAGTGCATGCCAAACGAGAACCCCTGGTCGTGTGCCCATATCATCAGTGAGAGCGCAAGCTGCTCGCTGCCGGCGATGGGAAGGCCGCCTGAGTATCCGTAGTCGTACATCACGTCGAAGGGCGGGTTGCGCACGACAAGCCCGCGGCGCGCGAACTCGTCCCAGCTGTGGAAGGGGAAGCAGAACTCGAGCATGTTGATCCCGCGGATGCCGATCTCCTCGAAGCTCGCGAGCAGCTCTTTCGTGCGCGCCTCGGTGCCGGGGATGATGGGCATCTCCACCATGACGTCGGGGATGTAGCGCTTCGCCAGGCGCATCGCATCGAGCACGCGCTCCTGCATGGGCTCGGGGTCGAAGTCCTTCACGCTGAAGCGGATCTCTTGCAGCCCCGCGTCACGCAGCGCCCGCGCCATGTCCTCTGTCAGCAGGTCGCCCGAGGTATTCATGCGCTTGTGCGCCTCGGGGAAAAGCTCGCGTGCGCGGTTGAGGAACGCGATTGACGCATCGAAGCTCAAAAGCGGCTCGCCTCCCGTGAGCCCGATGACGGCGAGGCCGTTTTTGTAGGTTTCGGCGGCGCGGGCGAGGCCCTCTTCCCATGGGCAGCCCTCGCGGACGAACTTGTCGTAGTCCGCCTGGTTGTGGTTGAAGCAGAAATAGCAGTCGCGATGGCACCTGAACGTGGTGGAAAACGTTTCGGAGCCTTTGTTTCCTGTGCACTCGATGCATGCCTTCGAGATCCAGCCCATGCGGATTGACGCACCTGCGTTACGGAACTCGGCTCCGCGTTGCGCAAGCTCGTCTCGCAGTTGGGCGATCTCGGCATCGGAGGAGCCTGCGGGCGCGAATTCCACGCCATGCTCGGCGAGCGCGCGAAGGTAGGTCTCGCGGACCTCGTCGTAGTGGCGCAGCGCCGCGCGAAGGGAATCGTTGCCTGCCAGGGTGCCTGCGTTCATGAAGTCACATCCAAGTCGTCGTCCGGTTGCATCTGCCTTGCGATTATAGCCGACCTTGCTCGCTTGCGCCCTTTCCGATAATTTGACGTCTTCTGAGACAACTTTGGGACGGGTAAATGTCATAATCGATGTGATTTTTGTAACGAATGCTAGTT